>JAJYLJ010000150.1 GCA_021787835.1 Deltaproteobacteria bacterium
TTTTCATCGACTACGCCTATCAAAAACACCATGAGAAGACCGGGGAAAAGCTCCTGATTGACGGCGGCAAAGACGGGCGGATTGTGAAAAGGCTTCTGGGCACCTATGGCCTGGAAAAGCTGAAAGGGCTATACGATGCGCTTATACAGTCTGACGACCCGTTTATCCGGCAGGCGGGCTATTCCATCGGGGTTTTTAAATCGCAGATAAACAAGTTGCTTGTGCAGAAAGGAGGTCCGAATGGAGGATTTGGCCAGGTCCCGGGAGGCGATCGTGCAAAAGCGGGCGGAAACGCAAAGGCTCCGGGCAAGTATTCTGGACTCGGTGAAGAAGTTGATCTCTGAGGGCAATTTCGAGGACGCACGCGCAATCGCCCTGAACGAGCTTGATGGCGCCCCTGAATTGGCGGAGATAACGCTGGCTTTCGAGGCTGCGAAGCCGCTCTCCATGCAGTGCGAATTCGGGCATGAGGTGACGGATTTCTCGTTCATTCCTTTTACCCTTGCATGGTCTTTCGACTGCCCGGAATGCGCCGAGTTAAAACGGCGGGAGGAAGAATGGCGAAAGATGGAAAGGGTCGAGGCTTTCAAGGCCCGCGTGCGGGAGCGGATGATGGTCATCCTTCGGAAATGCGGGGTGCCGAAGAGATATTTACTCGCCCGGTTGGAAGACTTTAAATCAGAGCTTAGATCGCCGGCTGGCAGCGTATTCCTGGCCGGTCTTCGTGGTGTGGGAAAAACGCATTATGCCGTTGCTCTTATGCGCGAGTATCTGCTGAATGCGGAGCCCATCAGAAACGCCAAAAATCTCTTTTACGAGCATGGGCTCGGGCTGCCGGAAGCCGCCTTTATTACAGCGCCGGAACTGTTGCTGGCGATCAGGGACAGTTTCGGGGAAAACTCCGAGCGGACGGAGAAGGAAATCATCGACCAGTACGCCGACTCCGATTTTCTCATCCTGGATGATCTCGGGGCCGAGAAAACGAGTCAGTACAGTCTGCAAACCTTGTACACGCTGCTTGACCGCCGGTACAGGGAAGAACGGCGGACAGTGATAACCAGCGACCTGGGCCTTGATGCCCTTGCCGCGAAGCTGGATGACAGAATCGCCTCGCGCATTGCCGGCCTGTGCCGGGTCCTCACGCTCAAGGGCCCGGACAAACGAGTATCGAATATATCCAGAAGATGGCCGGGGCCGACCGGATAGTGACAGAGACAAGGCGATGTGCACGCCTTTTTGCGCGGAAGGCAGGAATGGAGGACGAGATAAAAATTCGTGTGCGTTGGAGGAACTTGGAGCGTGGAGCCCGGAAATGAAAAAGAAAAGACAAGAAAACCGCAGAATGAAATGGCCGTCTGTCCGAAATGCCGGCGTATTTCGGAGGTTACCGCAGGAATGACCTTGGCTGCGTGCTGGCGCTGCGCGGCGTTTGGGGCTGACCGGATTGAAACTGGGGATGCCAGGGAAAGTGAGCTCTATGACTGGCCTGCCACGATTGATGCGTTAAAGGAAGCGATGAAGCTCACAAGGGAAAGCCGGCTGGCAATCGAGCTTGGCATTTCAGCTCCCGACCTTTCGAAAGTGAAACACGGGCTTCGTCCGATGCCGAAAGGTGTCCTGAAATCTATACGCAAAAAATGGCCTGACGCGCTGAAAGCCGTGCAAGCAGTTGAAGAATCTCAAGCCACTGAGAAGCCCCAGGATAGTGAAAAATTGGCAAAAAAAGGCCCTGCCGCTAGGGTAGTAGCCACCACCCCTATTTTTGCCAAAAATATTCCTATAAAAAACAGTGAGTTACAAGACCAAAAAAACGAGGTCAGTGACCCCTTCGAGGGAGACTTAGCTGAATGAGCGCATTTTCAACCCGGAAACCATCCCTGGATCGTCCGGTCCTTAAGCCGGCGGGCAGACGGAGGCGCAGGCCGGCCCAGGGATTCCTTCCGGTTTTTGCAGCCTTGGAGCAGTTGCCTTCTCCATCAGCCGCGTCAAGGCGAATTTGTGCCGCAAGCCGGTCACACCCGGCCCAGGAGAAACTCGCCTCAGAAGCTGCGCCAAGCGGCGCCAACACAATTCCGCCGGCGGCGATAACAGTCGATAAGGCGCCTGCGGCGGAGGCCTCCCGCGCGGCCTCCGCCGAGATGGACGCTGAAGATGTCCTCAAATGGGTCGAGGACAACTTGCCTCAGATCAAGGGGCACGCAAGAAAATACCTTGCGTATTCGCCGTATGAACTGGAGGAGTTCGTCCAGCAGGCCTATGAGACCGCGCTCGCAGTCCGCAAGGACAACCGGCTGAAGACCGTTTCCTTCGATCGAATATTCTGGTCGTCCTTCCGCGTTGATTGCCTCGGGATGACTTATACGCGCGGAAGATCCGACGTCTTCCATGACGAATACCAGGAATTCGGGGACGAAGAATCACCGGCGACTGAGATGCCCGCGGAGCTTCTGATCGATGGGGAGGAGATATTCGATTCCATCGACAGCCAGCCCGAACCATTCGATATCGTAGACGATCTCTCGCCGGAAAAGCGGAAGATGGTAGTCCGGAGGGCCCTCGATCTCATGACTTTCAAGGAACGGCGCGCATGGGAGTTTCGTATCGCGGGCTACACCCGCAGGGAGACAGCCCGGCTAATGTGCGTCTCCAGGCAGAACGTCCAGAATTTCCTCAAACGAGGGCTCATGCGGGTAAAGGACCTGTCTTCACCGGCCGAGCTCACAATCGCGGCTGCAGGTGGCCGGAGAAGGCCGAAATTCGTTTCATTATCACCGGCCCAGCATTATCTGCCGCTTATCAAGGAGTGCCTTGTTTAGGTCCTTCGGAAGTCGCGTCCGGATACGCTTTATGGAAAACGGTCAGCGGGACGGCATGGCGGGCGGCCCTGGCGGGCCGCCCGCCGTCAGGTTTTTTTCAGTCCTCCTTCGCTGTCTTTTGCCTGTGCCTGGCCATATACGCCCGGCTTCTCATCTTCCTGACGATCCCGCCCGCGGTTTTTTTCGGCAGCTTGTAGAAGCGGGTAAGCTCTGCCGCGACCTTTTCGATGGAAAGCCTCTCGTCCGCATTCAGGTACCTGTTCATGACGTACCGCTCCGGCTTTGTCAGCTCAAGTTCCCGGACAAGCTTTTCTCTTCGTGGTTTGGATTTTACCTGCCGGAGGCTCTCCCTTATCCACTCAGCATCCTTCCAGACGCGGGAGAGTTTCATCAGGAAGTCCATGTCCGCTTTGCTGCGGGCGGCCCCGGTCGGGGCCGCCCGCACTGCCCCCAGCCTGGTGAGGATATTCAGCGATCTTTCAGTGAAGCCGAGTCTCCTTATGGATTTATCAAGTTTTTTCATGGTCTTATCTCGTCAGGAAATCTAACATTTTTACGGAGAAAAGAAAAAGTACAAAAACAAACAAATAACAAACTACATTATGAAACAAACTATAAAACAGTACTTTTTCTTTTATGGGCTCTTTTGGATAAGAAAGTTCTTCGGCCCGCCGACTCTCAACGTCTCGGATTCACTCCCTGTGTTGCCTCACGCCGTAAAGAAAACAAAGAAAAGAAAGAAAAACCCATAAACCCTGTAAAACATTGGAAGGCAACTTATTGGAAAGGAAAGAAAAAAATATGAAGCCGGACGTTTTAAAGTTGCCCCCGGCGTATATATCTGTAGAGGCTTTAAATTTTTC
>JAJYLJ010000151.1 GCA_021787835.1 Deltaproteobacteria bacterium
AATATCTCCCCGCCCTTCATCATTGAAACGGCCCTGGTCACAAGGTCAACCGACTCATCGAGGCTGAGCCAGAATCTGGTCATGCGCGGGTCTGTTATGGTCACACAGCCCTGTTCGCGCTGTTTTAAAAAAAGCGGGATGACGCTGCCTCTCGAGGCCATGACATTACCGTACCTCACACAGGAAAAACGCGTTGGTCTGTCGCCTGAATATACGTTAGAATGGATGAATATCTTGTCGGAACAGAGCTTCGTCGCCCCATAGAGGTTCACCGGATTTACAGCCTTGTCAGTACTTAGAGCCACTACCTTGGGCACATTGTTGGCAAGGGCCGCGTCCACAACATTCATCGCGCCCATGATATTGGTCTTGATGGCCTCAAACGGGTTGTACTCACATATGGGCACGTGCTTCATGGCAGCCGCATGGACTATGACATCCGCGTGCCTTGTGGCCTTTATGAGGCGGTTCACATCCCTGACGTCGCCTATAAAGAAGCGAAGCCGTGAGTCGTCGAACTCCTGCTGCATCTGATACTGCTTGAGCTCATCACGGCTATAAATCCGGATGGTCTTTGGACGATAATCCGACAGGAGCCTTCTGACAAAGGCCCTGCCAAACGAACCTGTTCCACCGGTCACCAGTATTATCTTGTCGTTCCAGTCAAAGCCCACTTGTATGGATGCCTCCCATTTTCAAATTTTAGGTCTTGATCAAGCTCATACAAAACTCATCTTGCAAAATTCATTCCAATGGCAAAATACTGTAAGCCTATCTATCCTTTTCGGTCAATTTCATGATTGGCTAAAGACCCGGAACCATATTATAATCCTTGCAACACAAGATACAGCCGACGAGCAACACAGTTATCGAACAAAAGGACCATTTTGCAAGGCCCCCTAAAGAGTGAGATATGCCCGAAGACATAGCCAAGGCCCTTGCCTACCAGGTAAAAAAAGAGATCGCGGAGAGATACTTCGGTCACAGGAAGGTAATCGAAGAAGACAGCAACGCCCTTAAAAAGGCCCTCGCCTATGCGGCAGAATTCTATGAATGCAGTATAGGCCGCGATCTTGTCAGGATATACTCGCTGCTCTCAGATAGAAAACTGATCGAACGGCTGATGAAGGAATTGAACTGGGAAGAGACACCATTTTATGACGAGTATGTGATCAAATCGAAAACAATCAGGGCGCGCCTTATGGAGGGAATTGACAGCCACGGCTGGACCGCCTCTTCTCGCCTTGCGAATCTATTATTTGACAGTTATGAAAGGCTCTTTCGGGACACGCAAAGATATCGCGACCTGGCGGATGAGGTGAAAGAAAACGCGCAGGTGATAGCCGAAGAGATAAGGCTCTTTCAGGAAAGATTCGCCCTTGACGAGATACTGGGATTTATAAGTTCGCTGGACAGGGATGAACTTTCCGAGGTGCTGGGTAAAAATCTTCCCAGCGGGCAGGCGGCGGCCATTGCCGAACGCCTGAGGATACAGAGACCGCAAGACCCAGATAAATCTCTGCCAAGGGTTCCGGTCATACCAAGGCCGGATAAGATAAAAAAACTCCTTAAATGCCTCGCCGGTGAGGCCTACAAGGCCCAAAAGAAGAATAGGGATTAAATATGACCAAAGGACAGGAAGAAACCGATATCAAATCTGAACACATTTGGCACAGGGTCGAAGTCCCTCTTGAAAGGAGAGGCTACGAGATACTGATCGGCCCTGGGCTCCTTACTGATGCCCCCGGCCTTTTAAAGGCAAGGGTCCCTTCCGGGCACTATGTGATCGTGACCGATTCAAACGTTGAGGAATATCTGGGCCATGACCTTTTAAGACTGCTAACAGAGGCAGGACTCAGGACAGATCTCGCCTCGTTCGAGGCAGGAGAGTCTTCAAAGAACATGGGCACAGTGGTCGGGCTTGCAAGGCGGATGCTCGCCCTGGGGGCGGACCGGGAGACGGTCGTCATCGCGCTTGGGGGAGGGGTGACAGGGGATATCGCGGGCTTTCTTGCTTCCATCTACATGAGGGGGGTGGCATTCATACAGATACCGACAACTCTCCTCGCCCAAGTGGACAGCTCAGTCGGCGGTAAGACCGGGGTGGATCTGCCTGAGGGCAAAAATCTCCTCGGGACATTCTATCAGCCAAGGCTTGTAATCGCCGACATAGGCGCGCTAACCACCCTCAACCAACGCGAGATAAGAAACGGGCTTGCCGAAGTGGT
The DNA here is from genome assembly GCA_021787835.1 of Deltaproteobacteria bacterium. GTDB lineage: Bacteria > Desulfobacterota > Dissulfuribacteria > Dissulfuribacterales > Sh68 > JAJYLJ01. The sequence continues at coordinate 2,229 of JAJYLJ010000151.1, forward strand.
GAAATATGCAGTTATCAGAGACCCTAAGCTCTTCGAACTCCTTGAGGCGAGGCCGCTCGACGCCCTTAACCTTGAGCCGGAGGTCACCGCCCGGATCGTTCATACATCGTGCGCCATAAAAGCGTCGGTGGTTACAGCGGATGAACGCGAAGGGGGTCTAAGGCGCATCCTTAACTTCGGTCACACGGTAGGACATGCGATAGAGGCCGCGGCGCGATATCAAATACCCCACGGCGAGGCCATATCCATGGGCATGATCGTTGCGGCCAGACTGTCCGTAGCAAAAACTCTCATGAGCGAAGCCGATCTAAACAGACTTCAAAATCTATTGCGCGGGCTCGAGCTGCCAACGCGAGTACCATCGCAGTTTCAGACAGATGAGCTGATAAGGCTTACCGGCAGCGACAAAAAGTCAAAGGGCGGCAGAGTGAACTTTGTGCTGTCTGCAGGCATCGGTAAGACCACCATTACGGATGCCGTAAGTAACGAGGAACTCTTCAAGGCCATAGAGACATCAAAGGCATAGGCCAGAACTTCAGCCCAGCGCTTCGCGCATTTTGATGGCCAGCTCCCGCATGGAAAAGGGTTTCTGTAAAAAAAATGCACGCCGTCTTCAAGAAGGCCGTGTCCGGCGATGGTTTTAGCCGTGTAACCCGACATAAAAAGGAATTTGAGCTTCGGCCTTACTGACCTTAGCCGCTCCGCAAGCTCCCATCCGTTCATTTCGGGCATCACCACGTCAGTGATCACAAGATCGATGTCCTTGTCTGTTTTTTCCGACAAGCCTTATAGCTTCTGTCGGCGTAGCGGCGGCCAGCACCTCGTAGCCCAGTATATTCAAAAATGCCTTGCCGAGGTCCAGAATCGCCCTTTCGTCTTCAACGAGCGACACTGCCTCCGTTCCCATGGGCATCGCATCTTTGGCGGTCTCCGATGCGGCCTTGACCAACTTTTCTCTCATCGCGGAAAGATATATCTTGAATGTCGTTCCTTTGCCTGGCTCGCTGTATACATTGATGAACCCCTTGTTTTGCTAACTATTCCATAAACTGTGGCCAGGTCCAGACCGGTCCCTCGGCTGTCCTTCTTGGTGGTAAAGAAAGGCTCAAAGATGTGGTCCAGGACATCCTTGCTCATGCCTGATCCGTTGTCGCTTACCGACAGCATTACATAGTCACCAGGGACAAAACCCTGATGGTGGCCGCAGTATGCCTCATCGAGCACTACTGGCCGTCTCAATGTTAATTTTGCCGACCCCTGCGATGGCATCCCTCGCGTTGACGGTCAGGTTTGCCAGTATCTGATCGATCTGCGACGGGTCTATCCTTATATTCCAGATGTCATAACCAGGGATCAATGCCAGCTCGATGTTTTCTCCTATAAGCCTGCGAAGCATCGTTAACAAGCCAGCCACGGTCTCGTTGGGG
>JAJYLJ010000032.1:0-2578 GCA_021787835.1 Deltaproteobacteria bacterium
AGGGTTATTAAAGCAGCCTGTGGGTGGTGCGGGCATGTAGGGGCGATTCATGGATTGTCCCTGCCGCCTTGCGCAAGGGGTTTTAAAATAGCTATGCCATCAAACACTAAAAAGGGGGAGGTTTTTTATGAAAGAGTTGATAAACCGCTTTTATTCCATCAGCTTTATGGTGCCTGTCCTGGTCGCCATGATGTTTATGGCAAATGTAATCACCATCGCCCTAAATATCTATATTGGTTCACTGCAAGGGCAGGAAATCAATACTTTTTATCTTACCCTGTTTCAATACATAATGCTGGCAGGCGGTCTGATTTTTGTGGCTATTGTGACCTTTTTTACCAGGACATATATCAATATCCCCCTCAAGGAGGCTGTGGCCGCCATGAGAGAGGCAGGAGAGGGCAGGTTCGAAAGGGTCCTCGCACCATGCGGGCCTCGTGAGGTGAGGGAGATATGTATTAGTTTCAATAGCCTCTCAATGGCCATGATAGGGCAGTTTTCCACGCTGAATTCACAGAATTCGATAGTAGAAAAGGTCAAGGGGACTATCGAGACATCAAACAATGACGTCTTAAGATATAGTGATGAGATAGAAGGCAGCGCAAAAGAGGTGGCTGCCGCGGCCATGCAGTCAAGCCAGAACCTTGGAACGGTCGCCGCCGCCACAAAGGACATGTCCACCGCAACAAACGAGATCGCCCACAGTGTTGCCGTTACCGCCCAGAAGGCCAATGACGCCCAGGGCCAGACCGTGGCGGCGTCGAGCGCCATAAAAAGGCTCTCAGAGAGTTCTGAAAAGATAGGTGCGATTATACAGGTTATAAACAATATCGCCTCCCAGACCAATCTTCTTGCCTTGAACGCCACAATAGAGGCTGCGCGTGCAGGAGAGGCCGGCAAGGGTTTTGCCGTTGTGGCCAACGAGGTCAAGGAGCTCGCCAAACAGACCGCAGGGGCCACTGAAGAGATAACACACATGATCCAGACCATCCAGTCTGACACCACTGATGCCGTAAGGGCGGTGGATGAGATAACAAAGGCCGTCTCAGAGGTGAACGACCTTGCAAACACCATTGCCAGCGCCACCGAGGAGCAGACGGCCACTGTCTCCGAGATCACGGGCAATATAGATCAGGCGGCCATGGGTGCAAAGCGGGTGCAGGAGCAGGCGGACGGTCTTCTGGGGCACACCGCCCATTTCGCATCCATGCGTAAAGAACTGAGTCTGAGCGAGAAGGCCATGGCCACCGTTGTATCAGACATTTCCATTATAATGGCGCAGGTCTCGATCAATACGGAAATCTCTGAAAAACTCCTCGGCCATTTGCCTGATGCTTACAAGGTCAAAAATATTCTCTACCAGCACATGCAATGGAAAGACAAGGTAATGGGCGCGATTATCGACAAAGTTCCGCCCGAGGTCGAAACAGACCCGCACCGTTGCAGCCTGGGGAGATTCCTTGATACCTATCAACCTGACTCTTCTGCCGCACGGGATTTGATATCAAGACTCGTGCCGGTGCATGAAAAGATGCACAAGTCGGTTATAGAGCTTCAAAAACACATAGCTTCAAGGGCGGCCATGGATTCTGTAATGGGATACTTTGATACAGAAATTAATCCCATCTTCCGCCAGACTATGGAGCTTCTCTATAAGTGGATGTCTATCACAGACACCATCTCGATCAAAAAAATAAAACATAAGGAACAAGGAACAAGGAACAAAGAGAAGGGTTATGCCGCCAGATAACTATGACATCTTGAACAGCCTTGCCGACGGCGTCGTGATAATTGACCGGGAATATACCATTGTCTTTGCAAATTCGGCCATGATACATCTTTGCTCCGAGGCGGAAGCAGCCGGTAGGGAAGAAGAACTCGTTGGTAAAAAATGTCACGAAGTTTTTCATGGTTGCCCTGTCCCATGCAGTGAAGGATGCCTCCGTGAAGGTATCTGCCCATACGAACAGATATTCAAAATAGGCCAACCATTCACTGTGGCACACAGACATGCCATGCCGGATGGGTCGACAAGGACTTTTTCGATCTCCAGCTCACCCTTAAAGGATGACAACGGTGAGGTCATCCAGATCATTCAGGTGGTAAGGGACATAACGGCAGAAAAAAGATTGGCAAGCGAGCTGGATGAAAAACGGCTGGAGCTTGAAGCGGTCTTTAATAACGCGCCGCTTAGCATTGCATATCTTGATAATGAGATGCGGGTCATTCGTTTGAATCCGGCTATGGAGCGGATGGCAGGCGTGAAGTTGTCTGATGTGAGAGGCAGATACTGCTATGACATTTGGGGCAAGTATGCCGGAGATGATTCCAGGGAAGGGGGTGGAAAGATATGTGATGAATGTTCGGCTATAAAGGCCCTGGCCGATGGTCAAATCCGTTACCACGAAAGAAGGGTTGGGGACAGGATTATGGAGGTTACGGCCACCCCTGTCAGGAATGCGGATGGTGAGATTATCGGGACTATGGAGATTGGAAGGGATGTCACCGAAAGCAAACGTCTGGAGAAGGCGCTTTTGGAGAGTGAAGCGCGTTTCAGAATGCTCTTTGAATCCGCGGG
>JAJYLJ010000032.1:2678-5900 GCA_021787835.1 Deltaproteobacteria bacterium
ATCAAAAAGGCACAACCTGTTATGGTTTGACTCATAATCGAACTGAACCGTGCTCTGGCGATGAACACCCATGTACCCTTGCGGAGATCCTCAAAACGAAGAGGCCTGTAGTTGTCGAGCATATCCATTACCTGTCAACAGGGGAAGGGAGGTATATTGAAATACACGCCTATCCGGTCTTTGACAGCAAGGGCGATTGTATCCAGATTATCGAATACGGCATTGACATAACCGAACGGAAACAATCCGAGACAGAGCGGCAGCGTCTTACAACCGCAATCGAACAGGTGGCGGACGGTGTTGTCATTACCGACAGGGACGGAACGATCCGATATGTAAATCCCGCTTTTGAAAAGATTACTGGGTATTCAAAAGAAGAGGCCATTGGTAAAAACACCCGGATACTCAAGAGCGGCAAGCACGACGAGGCGTTTTACAAGGGGATGTGGGATACGCTGAGCAGGGGCGGGGTCTGGCGCGGCCGTTTCATCAACAAGAAAAAAGACGGCACTCTTTTTGAGGAGGAGTCTTCCATAGCGCCGGTTGTGAGTGAATCAGGTGAGATAATCAGCTATGTCTCGGTCAAGCGTGATATGACCGAGCAGATAAGGCTTGAGCGCCAGCTCCGTCAGGCCCAGAAGATGGAGGCCATCGGCACACTGGCCGGGGGCATTGCTCACGACTTTAATAACATCCTTACAGCGATTATTGGGTACACAGAGCTTGCCATTATGAAATTGCCTCCAGAAAGTCCTGTCTTAAAGAACCTTAACGAGATCTATAATGCAGGGGACCGGGCAAAGAACCTGATAAGACAGATCCTTACCTTCAGCAGGAAGGGTGAACAGAAACTCAAGCCATTACAGATTCAATTCGTCATAAAAGAGGCGTTGAAGTTTTTACGGGCATCCATCCCCAGCACTGTTGAACTCAGGCAAGATATAGATACGGCATGTGAGCCTGTCATGGCTGACCCCACGCAGATTCACCAGGTGATTATGAACCTCTGCACTAATGCCTATCAGGCCATGCGGGAAAGCGGCGGGGTATTGGGGGTGAAGTTATCGCAGGTCGAACTAGGGCCGGTGGATATTGTTCAAAAAGGCGGGATCAAGCCAGGCGCATATGTACTTCTTGAGGTGAGCGATACCGGTTGCGGAATGCCTCCCGCAGTCGTTGAAAGGATTTTTGAGCCGTATTTCACCACCAAGAAGGAAGGCGAGGGCACCGGACTTGGACTTGCTGTAGTGCACGGGATTGTCAAGGGTTATGGCGGACGCATAAGTGTCTATAGCGAGGAGGGGAAGGGCACCACATTCCGGATCTACTTTCCGGTACAGGCGGATCCGGCTGAAATATATAAAGATATAGGATTTGAATCTCCAGACCCGAGAGGAAACGAGCGGATCTTAGCGGTCGATGACGATACGGCGATTGTCGAGGTGGAGCGGGCGATACTTGCAGCGCTGGGATATCATGTGACCACCTTTAACAGTAGTCAAGCGGCGTTACAGGTCTTTAAGGAGCAGCCAGAAAAATTTGACCTTGTCATCACTGACATGACAATGCCTCATATGACCGGGGCTAAACTAGCACAGGAGTTGCTTGCCATAAGGCCTGACATCCCCATCATCCTTTCCACAGGTTTCAGCGAGTTAATTGACAGGGAAAAGGCCCTGGCTATGGGCATCCGGGAGTTCATCGCGAAACCTTTTATACAGAAAGATTTGGCTAGCGCCGTCCGGCAGGCGCTGGATAGAAAACCATAATCCGTTTTAAAGATCCTCATATCTCCGCGATCATTTCCCTGGCCCATTCATTGAATATGCGGGTGATAGCAGAAGGCGTGGAGACGGTGGAACAGGCCGATGCACTTCGGCTGCTCAAGTGCGACGAGATCCAGGGTACCTATTCAGCCCAGCGGTTCCGTCTGAGCAGTCCGGCGCGTTTCTGCGTGGCAGGAAATCATCATCGAAGTGACGGCCGTTTATTAGATGATCCCTGCCCCTAAAAGGGCGGCTATACAAAACAACATAATCGCTACCAGCATCCGGATATTCTGCATGGTTACTTTAGTCATGAATTGACTGCCGATAAACGCCCCTGAAAAGGCTGAAAAAGTGGCGGCTGCAAGCAGGGGGAGGTTTTCAGCACCGGCCGGCCTGGAAAATAGCGCGCCATAAACGGTTATCCTGGTAAGATCAACCATACAGGCGATCACTACCCCCGTGCCGATAAAATTTTTGCTAGATAGCCCGGATTTAACAAGAAATGCGCTTCGTAAGGCCCCTTGATTCCCGGAGAGCCCGCCAAAAAATCCGCTTAGGATCCCGCCTATAGGCAGGTATTTTTTGTCAAATAATATCTTCCCAGGGTTTTGAAGGATGTCGGATAAAGCGAAAACTATCATCAATGAAGCAACAATGATCTTTACCGGCATTATTTGAAATTCCCTGCCGAAAATGTGATATTCAGCCAGCGGTTTTAGGGCGGAAAGAGACAGAAGAAGCCTTGCACCAATAAACGATGCGGCTACAGCCGGCAGGCCGAAGGACAAGACGGCCCCTTTATCGGCATACTTGCCTATCAGAGCCAGTTTGAACAGATTGTTTAAAAGATGCACGACCGCCGTTAGAGCGATAGCGATGCCAACCGGGAAAAAGATGGCGAATACCGGCATCAATAAAGTGCCTGTGCCAAACCCTGAAAAGAGTGTAAGTCCTGAGGCGCTTATTGCGGCAAGACAGATTATGAAATATTCCACATGAAGTTCCTCTATGGACCAAAGGTCAATTGGTAAGAGATGTAAAATGAGGCAAGGTTAGGGCCTGACAAATCCCTGCCTGTGGACAGTAATAGGTGGTGCGTCTGATTGAAATTGATGATCGCTCCCACATTGAATCCAGTCTCGCTGTCGCCGCCTTCTTCGGCAGGTGTCTTATGGAAGATCTCCACTCCAATGGTTAACTGTTCGGAAATATCACGCTGTGCCTCCCAGCCAAACGACCAATAGTCCCGGTTCCCCTGGCCGGGATTAATCCAGTAACCACCACCGCCGTAAGTGGTCCAAGGCCCCAAGCTCTTCTGCAGCCATAGGGGAAGAAAAAGCTGCGCCGTTCCATTGCCCAGTCCTCTGGATTTATCTCCGGTTGGCACCTCAATAAGCGGGAATACCCCAGCCATCGGCTGAGTATCTGTCTCTTGGATGAAGCGGTATTTGAT
>JAJYLJ010000032.1:6000-18017 GCA_021787835.1 Deltaproteobacteria bacterium
AGTTGATTTTTTCCAAAGATTGGTAATTATGGCGTCATGATAGCAAGGCTTGCGGCGGATACAATAGTCTTAATCCATTTTGGTTTTATCCTCTTTGTCGTATTGGGCGGTCTTCTTGTTTTTAAATACAGGCGGATTGCATGGCTTCATATACCTGCGGTTGTTTGGGGGGCGGGCGTTGAGTTTACGGGCATTGTATGTCCCCTGACCCCGATTGAAAACACACTGAGGCGTCTAGGAGGGGAGGGCGGCTATTCAGGCGGTTTTGTTGGACGGTATGTTATGCCCATTGTCTATCCTGGCGGCCTCACGCGTAGCATACAAATAATGCTGGGGTGTCTCGTTTTGGCGATTAATGTTGCGGCCTACATCACTTTTTTTATAAGTCACAAGCGGGTAAAGCGCCAGGATAAAACGCCCCTTTTGTAATCATATCAAAAGAATCAGACTTTGTTAGTTGAGGTCTTACAGGGCCTAGAACCTCCGTTGGGTTTGACTTGCGGCGTTGTTCAAGCTCAAGGCGGATGCATCCCAGCCCCCACCGAGCGCTTTTATAAGAAGCACGGCTGCGGTAAGCCGCCTGCCCGTAATCTGTGCAGCGATTCTTTTGTTGTTAAGTGCTGTTGTTTGCGCGTTTATTACATTAAGATACGATACGATTCCGGCCTTATACTGATTCGTGATGACCGAGACGGTCTTCTCGGCGGACTTGACTGCCTCATCTTGCATGCGGGATTCTTCCCCAAGAATACGAAGCGCGGCCAAATTATCTTCCACCTCTTGAAATCCGGAAAGCACCGTCTGCCGGTAAGACGCCACATTGGCGTCATATGCCGCCTTTGCCTCGTCTGTCAGTGCCCGACGCAGACCTCCTTCAAATACAGTCTCGTTAATGGCAGGGCCGACCGACCAAAAACGGCTTGGCCATGCAAGCCACTTCGAAAGAGAAGAAGACTGGAAGCCTGCCGATGCGTTAAGAGTAATCTTTGGGTAAAATGCCGCCTCTGCTATGCCAATCTGGGCGTTGGCTTCTGCAACACGCCTCTCGGCCGCTGCGATATCGGGCCTGCGCTCAAGTAGTTCAGACGGCAGTCCGGCTGGTATATCGGGCAGATTATCTTCATGTTCTTCGTCGAGAGTAGTATGGGGAATGGAAAAGTCAGATGCCGGTTTTCCTATAAGCAGCGCTATGGCATGTTCGAGCTGCGCGCGTTGCACGCCTATGTCAACAGCCTGGGCCTGCGTGGTTTTTAGCTGCGTTTCCGCCTGAAGTACATCTGCCATTGAGGCTATGCCGCTTTCATACCTATTTTTTGTAAGGCGGAGGGACTCCTGATAGGCGGTTACGGCGGCGTTTAGAATCCGGCCCTGCGTGTCGAGCGCGCGCAGTTGAAAATAGTCCTGGGCAAGCAAGGTCTGGGCGCTCAGGCGGGCCGATTCAAGATCCGCTTCGCTGGCCTGCGCGCCGGCCCGGCTTGCCTCGACCGTACGGCGTATCCTGCCCCAAACATCTAAATCCCAGGTGGCGTCAACAGGCACGGAGTAGTCCGAAACAGTGGCTGGAGAGGCTAAAAGAGAGGGTGTGTTTCTGGCTGAGCTTGCCGTACTTCTGGAGCGCGCATAAGAAGCGCCGGCGGTTATTACAGGGAAATAACCGGCTCTGGCCGCCTTGACAAGGGCAAGCGCCTGCCGGTATTGCGCTTCGGCCTGGATTATATCCTGGTTTGATATGGTTATGCTGGTTTCAAGCGAATCCAGAAGAGGGTCATTAAATAGCCTCCACCATGCCCTGCCGATAGCGGCATTGTCTGGCCGCGCGACCTTCCATCCCTTCGTTTCCTTATATTTTACTGGTATCGGCGCGACCGGCCTTACATAATCAGGTCCGGCGGCGCAGCCTCCCAGGGCCGCCGATACGCCCGCCGCGGTCACTAAATATATTATTCTGGATACTCTCAATCGCAACAGCTTCTTGATTGCAATAATGATTTTAGAGAATATGCAAGAAACAGCCATTTAATGTCCTCCTGACTTTTTTCCTTCTCTTGCCTTTAAGCCAGAGCCTGAAGCGGTCCAGATAAAGATACACCACCGGCGTCGTATAAAGGGTAAGCATCTGGCTGAAGACAAGCCCTCCGGCAATGGCTACACCTAAGGGGCGTCTCAGCTCCGAGCCTACACCCCTTCCAAGTGCAAGCGGCAACGCACCTAGCAGGGCAGCCATCGTAGTCATCATGATCGGTCTGAAGCGTAAGATAGAGGCTTGATATATGGCCTCTTCAGGGGTCTTTCCCTCCTTGCGTTCCGCATCAAGGGCGAAATCCACCATCATGATGCCGTTTTTCTTCACGATGCCGATCAAGAGAATTATGCCTATAACCGCTATAAGGCTTAGATCCATATGGAAAAGGAGAAGAGCAAGGAGGGCGCCAACTCCTGCGGAAGGAAGTGTCGAGAGTATGGTGACCGGATGGACATAGCTTTCATATAAGACCCCAAGCACTATATAGACCGCTATGAGAGCGGCAAGTATAAGGAAGGGTTCACTTGAAAGCGATGACTCAAAGGCCTGCGCCGTCCCCTGGAAGCTGGTGCTTATACTTGCAGGCATACCGATCTTTTGTGTGGCCTTCTTGATGGCGGTGACCGCATCACCCAGCGCTACCCCGGGGGCCAGATTGAAGGATATTGTAACGGAAGGATAGAGACCTTGGTGGTTTACGGCCAGCGCCGATGCCGTTTTTTCATAATGTGTAAAAACGCCGAGCGGGACCACCCCGCCTCCGGATGCCAGCGGTACATAGATATCCTTGAGTGTATCCGGATATTGCCAATAGCGCGGCTCGACCTCCATCACAACATGATATTGATTCAAGGGCGTGTATATTATCGCCACCGGACGCTGCCCGAATGCGTCATAGAGTGTGTTGTCAATGATCTGCGGTGTTATGCCCATTCGTGATGCGGTGTCACGGTCTATTATCAGTTTGGCCTGTAATCCTCTGTCCTGCAGGTCGCTGTTCACGCCGGTCAGCTCCGGCAGTTTTTTAAGTTGTTCCAGTGTGCGCTTGGACCATAAATTGAGCTCTCCAAGGTCTGCCCCCTGAAGTGTATATTGATACAGCCCGGCGCTGATCCTGCCTCCGATTCGCAGATCCTGTACTGGCTGCAAAAAGACCGGCGTTTCAGAGACCGATCCAAGCCTTTTGCGCAGCCTTGCTATGACCTGCTGTATGGTCGCCTTTCGTTCACTGGAGGGCTTCAATGAGATAAACATCCTTCCGGTGTTGGTTGTGGAGCCTCCGCCTCCTCCTCCGCCAGTAAAGCCCACGGTATGTGTTACATCGGCATCTTTACCGATAATGCGGACAATCTCTTCGAGCTTCTTTTTCATCTCTTGGAAGGATATATCCTGTGGGGCCCGAATGGTTCCGATAATACGCCCGGTATCTTGCTCAGGGAAAAAACCCTTTGGGATGACGATGAACAAAAAAATATTTACGGCAAAGGCCGCCGCTACAAGGGTCATGATAAAACGTGGATGCCCAAGCGCCCATCTAAGGCCTGCTTCATAGTGACCGTGCATCCACTCAAATATGCGCTCGTTTGCCCTGTACGCTCGCCCGTGTGTATATGAGCGTTCTGGTTTGAGGATCGCCGCGCACATCATGGGTGTTGTTGTCAAAGACAGGATCATAGAGATAAACACCGCTGCGGAAAGGGTCACGGCAAATTCCCTGAACAGGCGCCCCACCATCCCGCCCATCAACAGCAGGGGGATGAATACCGCTATGAGGGACGCGCTCATCGACAATACGGTGAAGGTGATCTCCTTTGATCCGATCAATGCGGCCTGAAGCGGGGTCTGGCCGCCTTCCATGTGCCTGGTAATGTTCTCGAGCACTACAATTGCGTCGTCAACGACAAATCCGGTTGCTATGGTGAGGGCCATAAGGGAGAGGTTGTCCACCGAGTAGCCAAAGAGGTACATTACGCCAAATGTGCCGATAAGCGATACGACGACCGCAACCGCAGGAATGAGGGTGGCCCTGACATGTCTGAGGAAGCCGAACACCACCAGGATGACGAGGATGCCTGATATTATGAGAGCCAGTTTGACATCGTGCAGGGAGCCCCGTATCGGCGGCGTCCTGTCCACGACGACCGATACTTTTATTGCCCCGGGGAGGGCCGCCTCCATTTGAGGCAACAGGCCTCTGATCGTATCGACTGTTTTGAGTATGTTCGCCCCTGGCTGCCGGAATATGATGACCATGACGGCGGGCTTACCGTTGACCAGTCCGGCTGTACGCACGTCCTCAACCGAATTCTCAACACTTCCTACATCGGCCAGGCGCACCGCCGCCCCTGCTTTATACGAGATAATTACAGACTTGTATTGGTCTGCGGCCGATAATTGGTCGTTCGCACTGATCTGCCACGATCTGTCCTGGTTCCACAACTGCCCCTTTGGACGGTTTAGCGTCGTTGCGGCAAGCGCCTTTCTGACGTCTTCAAGGCTGATCCTGTACCGGCTCAACTGCACAGGATTCAGCTCCACACGGACCGCAGGCATTGAACCGCCGCCCACGAATACCTGTCCAACCCCCTTAACCTGCGAGAGTTTTTGCGCAAGTATAGTAGAGGCGGCGTCGTACATTTCCGCCTTTGTCAGCGTGTTGGATGTAAGGGCGAGAATGAGGACAGGCGCGTCGGCCGGATTGAGTTTGCGGTAGGTCGGGTTGGACGGCAAATTAGACGGCAGATATGCCCGCGCCGCATTGATGGCTGCCTGAACATCACGCGCCGCGCCGTCAATATTGCGGCTCAAATCGAATTGCAGCGTAATGTTTGTCGACCCACGGTAGCTTGTGGATGTCATTTCCGTAACCCCGGATATGAATCCGAATTGCCGTTCAAGCGGGGCGGCAACGGATGTCGCCATGGTTTCAGGGTCGGCGCCGGGGAGAGAGGCCGATACCGAGATGGTAGGGAAGTCAACCTGCGGGAGAGGTGAGACAGGCAATTGGCGGAAGGCGACGACGCCCAGGAGGGCGATCCCGATCGTAAGAAGCGTTGTGGCCACCGGCCTTGTAATAAATTTAGAAGAGAGGCTCATAACGCTCTTTTGTTATTGGTTGCGCCATCCGGATCTTTTAAGCGGTTACGTCGCACACGTCTTGATAACCGGTCAAATACAAGGTAGATGACCGGCGTCGTATAAAGGGTAAGCATCTGGCTGAAGACAAGCCCTCCGGCAATGGCTACACCTAAGGGGCGTCTCAGCTCCGAGCCTACACCCCTTCCAAGTGCAAGCGGCAACGCACCTAGCAGGGCAGCCATCGTAGTCATCATGATCGGTCTGAAGCGTAAGATAGAGGCTTGATATATGGCCTCTTCAGGGGTCTTTCCCTCCTTGCGTTCCGCATCAAGGGCGAAATCCACCATCATGATGCCGTTTTTCTTCACGATGCCGATCAAGAGAATTATGCCTATAACCGCTATAAGGCTTAGATCCATATGGAAAAGGAGAAGAGCAAGGAGGGCGCCAACTCCTGCGGAAGGAAGTGTCGAGAGTATGGTGACCGGATGGACATAGCTTTCATATAAGACCCCAAGCACTATATAGACCGCTATGAGAGCGGCAAGTATAAGGAAGGGTTCACTTGAAAGCGATGACTCAAAGGCCTGCGCCGTCCCCTGGAAGCTGGTGCTTATACTTGCAGGCATACCGATCTTTTGTGTGGCCTTCTTGATGGCGGTGACCGCATCACCCAGCGCTACCCCGGGGGCCAGATTGAAGGATATTGTGGCCGCGGGGAACTGCCCTTGGCGGTTTATGATAAGCGGCCCTGTTCCTTCCGACAACCGCGTAATCGCGCCAAGAGGGACCTGGCCGCCGGATGCCCCGCGCAGATAAATGGACTGCAAGCTGCCTGGATTTTTTTGGAAAATGGGATCGACTGCCAAAATGACGCGATACTGGTTCAATTGCGTGAAGATAGTTGATACCTGGCGCTGTCCGAATGCGTCATAAAGCGTATCGTCAATAAGCTGCGGCGTAATGCCCAGACGGGAAGCTGTGGGCCGGTCGATGTCCAGTTTCGCCTGCAATCCTCTGTCCTGGATGTCGCTGCTCACATCGCGGATTTCTGGCCTTGCGCTGAGCGCTTCGGCCAGCCTGGGCGTCCAGGTGTTTAATTCACCGGCATCAGGGTCTTCCAGTGTATACTGAAACTGGGCGCGGCTGATGCTCGTATCAATCGTAATATCCTGAACCGGCTGCATATAAAGCTTGATGCCCTTTACCTTCTCGAGTTCCGGTTGAAGGCGGGCTATTACCTCGCTCGCGCTTATCCCGCGCTCAGACAAAGGTTTGAGATTGATTAGCATGCGCCCGCTGTTGAGAGTAGTGTTCGTGTCATCAATACCGATAAATGAAGAAAGGCTCTCTACCGCCGGATCCTTCAAGATCACCCTGGCCAGGGACTGCTGAAGTCTGGCCATTGCGGGAAAAGAGACCGATTGAGCCGCGTCCGAGATCCCGGTTATAACACCCGTATCTTGTACAGGGAAAAAGCCTTTTGGTGCATAGACATAAAGCAGCACCGTAAGAAACAATGTCCCCGTTGCAACGCACAGTGTTACCGCCTGGTGCCTGAGCACCCATTTAAGCGTCCTGCCGTAGGCGGCGATAGTTCTTTCGAATATCTCTTGGGATATCCGGTAAAATTTTCCCTGCCGCTCTTTCGGAGTATGCCTCAGCAGTCTGGAGCACATCATAGGGGTAAGCGTGAGCGACACCGCCGCCGAGATAAGGATGGTGACGCCAAGGGTGATGGCGAACTCCTTAAACAGTCTTCCAGCTATATCCCCCATAAAAAGCAGCGGGATCAAAACGGCGATGAGGGAGACGGTCAGAGATAAAATCGTAAAACCGATCTGCTCGGAGCCTTTGAGGGCGGCCTCAAGCGGGGAGTCGCCCTGTTCCAGATATCTGGCGATGTTTTCTATCATCACGATGGCGTCGTCGACGACAAAGCCGGTGGAGATCGTAAGCGCCATTAATGACAGGTTGTTCAGGCTGAATCCCAGCAGGTACATCGCCCCGAAGGTTCCAACCAGAGAAAGGGGCACCGCAATACCAGGGATCGACGTAGCCGACAGATTCCGGAGGAACAGAAATATCACCAGCACCACCAGGAAGGCCGCCAGCAGCAGCTCGAATTGCACGTCATTAACTGAGGCGCGGATGGTTGTGGTGCGATCTGTCAACACGGAGACCTTTACCGACGGCGGCAGGGTGCCTTGCAGCTTCGGCAGCAACTTTTTGATTCTGTTGACCACATCAATGGCATTCGCCCCCGGTTGCCGCTGTATATTGACTATCACCGCCGGAGTGGTGTCCATCCATGCCGCCTGATTCACATTTTCGGTGTCGTCGATCACCTTGGCGACGTCAGACAGCCTTACAGGGGCGCCGTTACGATAGGCGACAATGACGGGACGGTATTCAGCTGCTGAAAAAATCTGGTCGTTTGCTCCGATGACATACGACTGTTTGGGGCCGTCGAACCCTCCCTTGGCCTGGTTGACATTGGCCGAGGCGATTGCTGAGCGGAGGTCTTCTAGCGTAAGGCCGTATGCGGAAAGCGCTGCTGGATTGGCATAGACCCTCACAGCCGGTCTCTGGCCGCCACTGATGCTTACAAGGCCTACGCCCGGCAGCTGGGAAATTTTTTGCGCAAACCGCGTGTCCGCCAGGTCTTCCACCCTTGGAAGCGGCATGGCGTCAGAGGTCAGCGCCAGCGTGAGAACCGGCGCATCGGCCGGGTTTATCTTGCTATAAACAGGTGGATTGGGCAGATCGCGCGGCAAAAACGCTGATGCCGCGTTTATGGCGGCCTGCACTTCCTGCTCGGCTACATCCAGGCCGATGCTAAGCGTGAATTGCAAGGTGATGACCGAACAGCCCCCTGAGCTCGATGACCTCATCCGTGTAAGTCCAGGCATCTGGCCGAATTGGCGCTCAAGGGGGGCTGTCACCGACGAGGCCATAATATCAGGGCTTGCTCCTGGATAAAAGGTGCGCACCTGTATGGTTGGATAGTCCACTTGCGGGAGCGCGGATACAGGCAAATGCCGGTACGCCACAAATCCGGCCAGAAGTATGGCTATCATGATAAGTGTCGTGGCAACCGGCCGTTCTATGAAAGGGCGTGAGATGTTCATCGCCTCTCTATCCGCCCTTTCTCTTGTTTTGACCGCCCTTGTCTTTTTGCATGACTCCACCGTCAAGGATCCTCGCCTTGACCTTGGAGCCGTTTCGCAGCCTGTCGGCGCCATCCACAACAACAAGTTCGCCCGGGTGGAGACCGCTTTTAACAACCGCCCTGTCTTCCTGTATTACACCGAGGCTGACCGGGCGCATTGCAACGGTCTGGTCAGGCCTTATGGCATAGACGAATGCCCCACGCGGCCCGTGCTGGATCGCCTCGGCCGGAATAACCATGACATCATGCAGGGATTCAACAAATAGGCGGGCATTGACAAATTGGTTTGGAAACAGCCCATCGTCTTTATTGGGGAAGACAGCCCTGAGCCGGACTGTTCCCGTGGCCGGATCAATTTGGTTGTCGATGGCAAGAAGCGAGCCTGTTGCAAGTCTGTTCCGCTGGTCACGGTCATATGCCTCAACTGTCAATTTGTCGCCGGTCTCAAGCCTTTTAAGCACCCTTGGGATATCGTCCTCAGGGATGGAGAATATCACCGTGATTGGTTGAAGCTGTGTAATCACCGCCAGCCCGTTGGCGTCGGCGGCGTGGACGATGTTGCCTGGGTCAACAAGGCGCAACCCCACCCGCCCGCTAATTGGGGCTGTAATATGGGCGTAGGCGAGCTGCAACTTGGCGCTGTCTATGGCGGCCTGGTCCGTTTTGACGACGCCTTCGTATTGATGAACAAGTGACTTCTGTGTAACCATCTGCTGCTCGGGAATAGAATTCTGGGCCCACAGTACGCGGTATCGCGCAAGATCAATCCGTGCGTTTTTTAAAATGGCCTTGTCTCTTACGATTTGCCCTTCAGCCTGCATAAGTTGAACTTCAAACGGCCTTGGATCTATTTGCAAAAGAAGTTCACCTTTTTTGACGGTCTGTCCCTCGCGGTAAAGAACCTTCATCACTTC
This sequence comes from Deltaproteobacteria bacterium, assembly GCA_021787835.1. Classification (GTDB taxonomy): domain Bacteria; phylum Desulfobacterota; class Dissulfuribacteria; order Dissulfuribacterales; family Sh68; genus JAJYLJ01. Next base: position 15,188 of record JAJYLJ010000032.1, read on the forward strand.
ACCATCGACACGGGTCCTTACCGTAACCGTGTTGATCGGCGTAACCGAACCGATTCCGGAGATATACAGATTGACATCTTTTTTCTCCACCGCCGAGGCGATTACTGGCAGAGGCGGCATGGCCTGGCCCGTTTTCTGTCCGCCGATGCCTGGACTCGGCTTGATTGCAATGAAGCATAGACCGGCCGCCGCTAGGCAGATCATCGCGATCGACAGATATTTTAGCAATCCGGCTGCGCGTGTCCGCCCGGAAGGCCCCCCTTTTTCGTTTTCCTGACTGCGCATTTTGGTTATGTCCTCATGAAGTGATTTATTACTAAGGATGGTTTCCAGCCCCTGTTATGGCCAATAATTCTTTAGTGTTATCGGGATGTAAGACCTAACGATATAGGTATATAGGTGGACCATTTCTTGCGGCATTTCAATATCATAATTTATCAAGAGGCAAGACATCCTTAGGTTTTAATATAGCAGCCTTTGTATGGCCACAAGTTCTCAGCAAGAGACCTCTCCCGGTACATTTTAGTTTGTCTGTAATGTATAATAATTTTTTAAATTATGGGTTAAGACCATGTAAAAAAAGGTAAAGAATTGTAAGAGTTCTAAAAAATTCTTTACAATTCTTTACAAATAAATGAGAAGTTTTTTGGTAATATGAAAAATGTCCATACGTTAAAAGGTTTGCTGGATTGCATAACTAACAAGCGCAGGGGAAGATGCAAGGTTTGATAAGCCGGATATTGGTCATTGACGATGATGCGGAGCTTTGTGAGCTTTTAAACGATTACTTGAGGCCGGAAGGGTTTGATGTTGAGGCGGTATACAACGCGGAAAGGGGAGTGGAGCGCGCGCTGTCGGGGGTCCATGCCCTTGTGGTGCTTGATGTGATGCTGCCAGGCATAAGCGGTTTCGAGGTGCTGCGACGCATCAGGGATCGCTCGCGCATACCAGTTTTGATGTTGACAGCCAGGGGCGATGATGTGGACCGTATTGTCGGCCTTGAGATGGGGGCCGACGACTATCTCTCAAAGCCTTTCAACCCCAGGGAACTCATTGCAAGGATCAGGGCCATTAAGCGCCGCACAGGGCTGGAAGGGGACAGCTTGAGGACTGGGCCGAAGCGGATAGCGGTTGGAGATGTCGAGCTTGATACTGGGACCAGGACCGTTTCGCGCTCAGGGGAGGTCATAGAGATGACGGCGGTCGAATTCAACCTTTTAGAAGAGCTTTTGTTAAATGCCGGCCAGATGGTGAGCAGGGCCGATCTGTCGAGAAAGGTGCTTGGCCACGGCCTTTCTCCATATGATCGCAGCATAGATGTCCATGTCAGCAGCCTCAGGAAAAAATTGGGTCGCGAGACAGGCGGTATCGAACGGATAAAGACTGTGCGCGGCATGGGATACCTTTATGTCCTGTTGTCAGGGAAAATGGAAAGAGAAAAATCCTGATGGCAATATAAGACTCCATTGAGAAGCCTTTTTATAAAGATATTTTTGTTGTTTTGGCTGGCCATGACCCTCTCAAGTATGACGCTGGTCATCCTTGCGGTAACCATGCAGACAGGACCCGTTGCCGAGCACTGGCGCATGCTCGCCAAAGAGAGGAACCTATTGCTTGAACCCGCGCTGTTTCTTTATGGCAAGGAGGCCCTCCAGGTCTTTGGTGGAAGTGGCGTGGCCGGGCTTGAGAATCTTACCGCCAATCTCGAAAATTCTACCGGCGTTCGCCTCTTTTTCTTTGACGGTGGTGGTCAAGCAGTTTCTGGCCTCAAGGCGCCGCAGCCTGTATCCGATCTTGTGAAAGAAGTCTTAAAAGACGGCCGTTCACATTCGGCTGGTGACGGCAAATTATTTTTGATAGCGATACCGTTAACCACTCAAGGAGGACATCGGTATGTAGTTGCGGGTGAGTGGTCTGTTTTCCCGCCCAGGCCCCCAAGGCCGTGGTATTTCTTGTCTCTGGGCTTCCGCCTGCGGCTTCTTGTTTCGCTTGTCATCGGCGGTATCATCTGTTATGGGCTCGCATGGCATCTAACCGCCCCGATCCGTCGTCTGCGCAAGGCCACTCATCAGCTCGCCACCGGGGACTTGAGTGCAAGGGTGGGCGCTTGCCTTGGCAATAGAAAAGATGAAATGGCGGGCTTGAGCAGGGACTTTGACCGCATGGCCGAACGGATAGAATTGCTGGTCTGCTCTCAGCAACGTCTGATCAGGGATATATCCCATGAACTTCGCTCCCCTCTTGCCAGGCTAAATGTCGCCCTGGAGCTTGCCAGGCGGAGTTCTGGAACGGAGGCCACGGGTCCGCTGAACAGAATAGAGCGCGAGTCAGAAAGACTAAATGACCTTATAGCTCAATTGGTTACATTGACACTTCTGGAGAGCGGCTCCGAAAGGCTTGAAAAACATCGGATTAACCTTTCGGCCTTGGTGCGCGAGATAGCCGATGATGCCGATTATGAGGCAAGGAACATAAACCGTTCGGTAAGGGTGCTGGTCAGCAATGAAGTCGATGTCTATGGGTCTGAAGAGATGCTGCACCGTGCCATCGAAAATGTCTTGCGCAATGCGCTCCGCTATACTGCCGAAGGTACGATGGTGGAGATTGCCTTAAACCTCCTGCAAAAGGATGACGGGCCTCATGCGGTGATAAGGGTCCGCGATCATGGTCCTGGTGTTCCGGAGGCTGCGCTGACAGAGCTTTTCAGGCCCTTTTACCGCGTTGCGGACGCGCGCGACAGGCTGACCGGAGGGACTGGCATAGGCCTTACTATTACTGAAAGGGCGGTTCACTTGCACGGCGGCGTGGTAACCGCATCTAACGCCCAGGG
>JAJYLJ010000152.1 GCA_021787835.1 Deltaproteobacteria bacterium
CCAGTATTTACGCCTTTCAATCCGTTCTGATTTTTCCATGCCCGCGCCTCCTTCTGTTTTGTTATTCAGAAGTAGGATGGCATGGCTGGGCACTTCAGCGGAAGATGTACTTTACTTGACGCTTACACAGAATCACCTAAAATGGTGTCAGTTCGCTATAATGCTTTTCCTCTGGGGTTCATATTGGATGGGCTGATTTGGTGATTGAATTACTCGCCGAACCTACAAATTTTGATGTAGGCGCATTTGTAGTTAGCCCTGACCGTCGAATCAGCATTGAACATTGTTCGAGCATAACGAGTTTAAAACTTGACTCCATAAAGGTCGATGCTATACAGAGGAGATGAAAGTGAGAATGAAATGATCAATTGAAACTAAGCCTGCTATGGCAACTCAAGCAGAGTGCTGCCGAATTGTGGCTATAAGGTATCACCGGATGCCGTTTTCTGCGAAGAATGCGGAAAGAGGATCGAAGAGAAGGGGATTTGAATTGCAGGGGGGAAGAAGTAAATGGGGCTTAGAGCCAACTTGGCTGGCAAGGCAATCGAGATTTTCAGGCTGATTGTGCTGTCGTCCTCATTCCTAGTTATACCACCTCATGGCAGTGCGATCGCGGATGTTCGAGAAAGCCGGAATTCATCAGGAGTTTATGAGGCGGAAGCTGAGGCGATAATTTTTCAACGAGGCGAAAATCTCTGGATTATGGATTCTGATGGAAAAAATCAAAAACAGCTTACAAAGGAAGGTATAGATGCCTGGGGTGCATCAAGAAATGGAAAGATAGTTTATAAAAATGAAGAGTTCCAATGCTTTGTTATTTTTTCTCCCGAAAGTGGAGCAGCCAAAGAATTTGCAGATGACTGTCTTGATGCGGCTATCTCCCCTGATGGGAGCAAAATTGCCTATGTTAAAGTGGCTGAAAGACTTACAGATGCCGAAAAGATGAAAAAGAAGAGAGAAGGCTTTGAAGATAGGCTAAAGCAATTTGATAGTGCTAAGAAAACAGTGGTCTTTAGTTACAATATTGGCTCTGGCATTCAGAAAAAAGTCGTTGGTCCGCTGTCATCACGCATATTAACATTAACGGAACCCCCATATTTAAAAGGAGAACCGAATTGGATTGATGGAGGATTATTTTGGTCAGATAATGGACGAAAATTGTATTTCACCAGGAATTTAATGCCTTATGGCGAAACTGGAGTACCTCCGGGTTTTATATTAAATGATGAGGACGGTCAGATAAACTATGTCGGATATTTGGGAGGGGTTTTTAGCTGGATAAAAGAAAAAGTTTTGAGAGGCGCGGAGGGCGAGTATTTTCTTTATGATATTAGGACCAATCAAAGCAGGAAATTAGATTGCGATTCGGGGGATATATCATCCGATGGAAATAAAATAGTATGTACCTGGAATGTTCTGAGAGGGAATGCAGTGGAGCGAACAGAAATCATCGTGCAAAATCTGCTCTCCGAAGAAGCAACCACATTATTAGCTTCGGATGTTAATGAGCATGTCTCGAATCCTTCATGGTGCCTGGATGGGAAAAAAATTGCATTTGTAAAATCCAAGTTTAGCAGGCAGGGTCTGGAAGAATCCAGCATCTGGACTATTCGCGCTGATGGTTCCCGTCCTCAAAAATTGGCCGATGACGCATCCCGGCCCAAGTGGACCAGATATTCTAGGAATTCGGTTGGCGAATCCTCCAAAATTATCGAAACCACTATTAGCGATATTGTAGATGGGGACACTCTGGAAGTCATTTATGGGGGTGAAAAAAAGCAGGTAAGATTGATAGGCATTGATACACCCGAAACCGTGGTAAACGATAAAACCCTCCATGATGCCAGTGAATGGGCGATTGGGGTGCAAAAAGTTCTGGAAATGGGAGAGGAGGCCACCAGCTATGTGGAAAACATCGTAAAGAAAGGCGACCAGATAAGAATCGAATTTGATGACAAAGGCCCCAAGGTTGACCCTCATAACAGGCTGCTTGGCTATGTGTATTTAAGGAATGGTCAATTTCTAAATGCCGAACTTCTCAAGAACGGGTACGCCCGCACTTTCTTCAGGGATTGGAAGGATGGAAGGGAATTCGAGCAGAAAAAATATAATGCAGAGTTTCAGAGGATAGAGGATGAGGCAAGGAGGAAGAGGGTTGGTTTTTGGAAAATTTGGGAGAAAAACAATCTGCAATTTTTGGGTAATGGAGAATCCGCTTTTTCTACGCCATTTATATTATGTGATGATAGATTAAACTGTGACCCTCGCTTTAAAACCATTCTTGATGATAATCCAGGTCTGGATGCAACGGGCTCTTTTGAAGTAATCTCGCTACCAGATGCCACTGCAATCACAGGTGGAATTGCAAAATTTCAGAATATAATTATTACAACAAAAAATATGAATGCCTATTTTTTTTCATATAAATCAGATGAAATAACACTTTCTGATTGGGTAGATTATTTGGCATCAATAAAGAATAAATATGGGTCAATTGGACGGTTGACCATTTTTGCTCACGGCAACAAAGGTTATGTGGATTTAGCAAAAAAAGCACCGCTAACCTCATCTAATATTAAATCCAGTACAGTAAGGACTCAGCTTGAAAGATTAAAAAAAGAAAATATTCTTGCTTCTAACGCGCATATTTTATTATTTTCATGCCTTGTTGCCGAAGACGAAAATTTCGTACAGGAATTGGCCGATCTGACTGGAGCATGGGTTCATGCTAACAAACAGCGTACAGGGCGCCTGAGGTATTTTTGGCATCTTTCTGACTTCGATCTTGAAACGGTAAAAGCACCGCGATCCACTCTGCCTGACCATGCACAACCGGAGTCCATTGGTGTACAAATTACGTCGACGCTTAAAATTGTGCAAGCATTGCCATATAAAGTCGGTCAGACCATAACAGCCAGGTTTTCCATCAAAAATATGACTACAACCGCAGTTACTTTCGATGTATTAACTGTTGGCGGAAGGCTAAACGGCATCTGTCCGCAGAACGAGTGCCCCGATTTCGAATGGAAGAGAAATATCCATTTGGAGCCGAACGCGGTTTACAATTATGAGGGAAAACTGAGACTTGAGGCCACGGGCAATTATCATTTCTTTGCGGCCTACAGGACAAAAGATGGACAGTGGAATACGGCGATACCTACGGTTCCGGATGCCACAAACACAATGGACATCAATGTATTATCCGTACCTGGCGTCACTGGCGTGATGGGTTACTTGAGAGCTTATCGTGTTAGTATTGCAAATGTATGGTCTTTTTGAAGTGGATTGTTTCATTAAAGACGGCAAGGTCCAGCGCCCATTCGACATGGTCCAGTTCGGCTGGGGGGCGCATGTCGAAAAAGAGATGGAAAGAGTCCGGAGCCATATCCTGAATGAGGTGAGGAATTTCGTTATTTATGCAAAAGACGGACGACGGATAGGGACCTTCGCAGTGGAAAAAGTGACTGTATGCGATGATTATATATTTGTAAGCGTCAAGTAAAGTACATCTTCCGCTGAAGTGCCCAGCCATGCCATCCTACTTCTGAATAACAAAACAGAAGGAGGCGCGGGCATGGAAAAATCAGAACGGATTGAAAGGCGTAAATACTGG
>JAJYLJ010000153.1 GCA_021787835.1 Deltaproteobacteria bacterium
ACGGGATCTGTTGTCCCAAGGGGAGAACGGTCTGCCACACCCTTAATTAAGTTCATAGCAAGTTTCCTCTCGTATAAACACTCCGTCTCCTATCATACAAGGGGAGAGGCAGGGAGAGGGTGCTTAAGACTGACAGACTGATTGGTTATGCTAAAGAGCTGAGAACCCATTCCACGGATGCTGAGCGATTATTGTGCGTCATTTACGGGCAAAGCGTTATCCCTCCCCTCAAGGGAGGGGGAATACCCACAGAAAACCCGGTAGCCAAAAAAACAAATAAATTTAATCTTTTTTGAGCTTTTCTTTAAGTAATTTATTAATCATGCCCGGGTTGGCTTTGCCCTTGGTGGCCTTCATTACCTGTCCGACGAAGAACCCCAAAAGCTTTTCCTCCCCGCCTCTGTATCTGCCGGCCTCATTCGGATTGGCCCCGATGACCTGATCGATGAGGGATGAAAGCTCCGACTCGTCACTGATTTGCAGCAGCCCTTTTTCCTTCACTATCGCGGATGCGGGCTTCCGGCTCCGGTACATCTCCTCGAAGACGGTCTTGGCGATCTTGCCGCTTATCGTGCCAGCATCGATGAGGGAAAGCAGCTCGACCAGTCCCGCGGGGGCAAGCGGGGATGCCTCCACGGATATCCCGTCCTCATTTAAAAGTCTCATCAGCTCGCCCATTATCCAGTTGCTTGCCGGCTTCGGCTGGGCCCCGAGCCTCACGGCCTCCTCGAACCACTCCGCAAGCGGCCGCTCGGACGTAAGCAGGTCGGCATCGTATTCGGGCAGGCCATAGGCCTGGACAAACCTTGCGCGCCTGGCGTCCGGCAGCTCCGGGATCGAGGCCCCAATCTCCCTGACCCATTCCTCGGCCGGCATGAAGGGGACCAGGTCCGGCTCCGGGAAATAGCGGTAATCGTGGGCCTCCTCCTTCGTGCGCATGGGCTGGGTGACGCCGGCCGCGGAATCCCAGAGCCTCGTCTCCTGGATGATCCGCTCGCCTTTTTTTACGGCGCTTATCTGTCTTTTGATCTCATATTCGAGCGCCTTTTCGACGAACTTGAAACTGTTCATGTTCTTCAGCTCCACCTTTGTGCCAAACGCGCCTGAACCTTCCGGCCTCACCGAGACGTTCGCGTCGCAGCGAAGCGAACCCTGCTCCATGTTGCCGTCGCAGACCCCTATATAGCGAAGTATCGTCCTCAGCTTGCGCATGTAGGCCCCGGCCTCCTCGGGGCTCCTCATGTCGGGCTCCGAGACTATCTCCATGAGCGGCACCCCGGCGCGGTTCAAATCGACCAGGCTGTAAGGGCCGCCCTCGTGTATGTTTTTGCCCGCGTCTTCCTCGATGTGGATGCGGGTAAGCCCTATCTTTTTGACCTTGCCGCCGGCGTTTATCTCCACGTATCCATGCTCGCATACGGGCAGCTCGTACTGGCTTATCTGATAGCCCTTCGGGAGGTCGGGATAGAAGTAGTTTTTCCTTGCAAACCGGCTGAAGCCGGCTATGATGCAATTCATGGCCAGGCCCGTTTTTATCGTGAACTCCAACGCCTTGCGGTTCAGCACGGGCAGAGAGCCCGGCATGCCGGTGCAGACCGGACAGGTCTGGGAATTTGGCGGCAGGCCGAACTTCGTGGAACAGCCGCAAAATATCTTGGAGTCCGTCAGAAGCTGCGCATGGACTTCAAGACCGATCACCGCTTCGTATATGTCGCTTTCACCCATTGCCTTTTCCGGGGATTTCCTTCCTAAAGTTCCGGCCTAAAGTTTAGGCCTTCTGCCGTGCCAGTCAGTCGACTGCTCATAGGCATGCGCAACCCGGATGACTGTCTCCTCGTCGAAATGCCTCCCTATGAGCTGAAGCCCTATGGGCAGTTCCTCGCGGGTAAACCCGCACGGCACCGAGATGCCTGGCAGCCCTGCCAGATTTATCGAGATCGTAAATATGTCGGAAAGATACATCTGGAGAGGGTCCGCTGCCTTCTCGCCCACCTTGAAGGCCGCAGTGGGGGAGGTCGGCGTGGCTATGATGTCGACCGACTTGAACGCCTCTTCAAAATCCTTTTTTATCAGGGTCCTGACCTGCTGCGCCCTGCCGTAATAGGCCTCGTAGTAACCCGATGAGAGGGCATAGGTGCCAAGCATTATCCTTCTTTTGACCTCCGGGCCGAAACCCTGCGCCCTCGTGTTCATGTATGTCTCCAGGAGGTCCTTCCCACCGGCCCTGAACCCGTATTTCACGCCGTCGTATCTGGCCAGGTTGGAGGAAGCCTCCGAGGTGGCAAGTATGTAATAGGTGGCGATGGCATAGGCCGTATGCGGCAGGCTCACCTCGACCGGAATGGCCCCCAGGGCCTCAAGCTGTTTTACCGCGGCAAGGACGGCCGCTTCAACTTCCCTGTCCATGCCCGGTATGAAGTATTCCTTTGGTATGCCCACCCTAAACCCCTTTATGTCCATTCCCGCCGGTCTGGTGAAATCTGGTATGGGCATCGGAGCGGAGGTCGAGTCGGCGGCATCGTGCCCGGCGATTATATTCAGAAGAATGGCCGCATCCTTCACGGTCTTTGTGATCGGCCCGATCTGGTCCAGGGATGAGGCGAATGCCACAAGCCCGTGCCTGGATACCCTGCCGTATGTGGGTTTCAGACCGACAACGCCGCACAGAGACGCCGGCTGCCTTATGGAGCCGCCTGTATCGGAACCCAGCGCGGCGGCGCACATACCCGCGCTTACGGCCGCGGCCGAGCCTCCGCTGCTTCCACCGGGTATCCGGTCAAGGTCCCATGGGTTTCTGGTCGTAAAAAAAGCGGAGTTCTCCGTCGACGAACCCATCGCGAACTCATCCAGGTTCGTCTTGCCCACAAGCACATATCCGGCCTCCAGGAGCCTCCCGGTGACCGTGCTCTCATAGGGCGGAACGAAATTCTCAAGCATCCTGGAAGAGCAGGTGGTCCTGATCCCCTTCGTGCAGATGTTGTCTTTTATCGCAATCGGGATTCCCGCAAGGGCGCCAGCACCCCTGGCGCCAGCGGCGGCGGCCATCCCGTATGCCTGCTCGCGCGTGAGGGTGACAAAGGCCTTCACCTTTTCCTGGATGGCGTCTATGCGCTTGAAAACGGAGTCCAGGACCTCCGCGGGGGACACCCCGCCTTTGTCCAGGACGTTTTTTAACTCCTCCACTCCAAGCTGGTGCAATTCCAACGGGAAAATACCTCCTGTAAACATAAAGCATAAATTATAAACGGAATAAAGTAAAGCGGATGCCCCCCGCCCGCCCTTCTTTATTTTGGGTTCTACCGGGTTTTCTGTGGGTATTCCCCCTCCCTTGAGGGGAGGGATAACGCTTTGCCCGTAAATGACGCCATAATAATCGCTCAGCATCCGTGGAATGGGTTCTCAGCTCTTTAGCATAACCAATCAGTCTGTCAGTCATTATTAAGCACCCTCTCATTATTAAGCACCCCTCTCCCTGCCTCTCCCCTTGTATGATAGGAGACGGAGTGTTTATACGAGAGGAAACTTGCTATGAACTTAATTAAGGGTGTGGCAGACCGTTCTCCCCTTGGGACAACAGATCCCGTCTTTGAG
>JAJYLJ010000154.1 GCA_021787835.1 Deltaproteobacteria bacterium
ACCAGGAAAAGCCCAAGCCCTGTGCCGCTCGCCTTGGTGGTGACGGGTGCGGCGAAGAGCCTTTTCTTGATATCCTCGGGTATCCCCGGGCCATTATCGCGGATGCTTACAACCGGCCTGCCGTCGAGTCTTGCGACCTTTACCTCGATAGCCCCCCTTACCGGCGAGGCCTCGAGGGCGTTTCTGAGTATGTGCAGAAAGGCCGTCTTCAATACCCTCTTGTTCGCCCTGATGTTTACCGGCCCGTCCGCCATGTCCACCGAAAGATTGATCCCCTTTCTCGCAAGACCCGGGCGCCATGTGTTCAGCGCCTCATCCACGATATGCCGCAGGTCCTCGGTCGCGAAGGACCTCAGTTCCTTGCCGGCGTATTCCTCAAAGTCCCTCACAAAGCCTTCCAATTCCTCGACACTCGCCCGTATGGTCTCAAGTCTCCGCCTGTCCTCCGGCCCTATGGAGGGATCCTTTTTCATTATTGACCTTGCAAGCCCTCCGATCACCGCTATAGGGTTCCTGATCCTGTCGGCTATCCTGAGCGCCATCTGTACGATCGTGTGTTCCCTCGCCATTGTCTCAAGGTCCTGGCCTAGCTGAAAGAGGTCTGAATTCATCCTGTCCAGCTCCCTGTTCTGACGGGTTATCTGCTCGAGGAGCCGCAAGGCCTCTTCGTGTTTCAGCTTAAGGTTTTCAAGGTATGACTCCTCCGTGTCCTTGAAAAGCCTGCTTCTGAACGAGGCCTCCTTGTCTTTAATGTCCCGCCAGAGGCTCCTTGTGCCCCACTTTAACGCGTTTATCTTAAGCGGAGTCCCATAAAGACCTGACTTTATGTCAACATGGTCAAGCACCAGCTTAAGACCGGCGATGGTAGGCAGCCTCGAGAGCTCTTCGAGGCTTAAAGGACAGACACCCCCCGCAAAGGCCGATGGATCGCAGGGCCTTTTACCCTCGAAGACAAGTTCTATCCCGCTTTGTTCATATCCGGCGGGATGATTGTTGTACGCACAACAGATAAGATTGAATGTTACGGCGCCGCCTCCTGACATCCTGACAAGGAGTCTTGCCATCTCCGATGCGGCGGCCCCCACCTGGGCCACTGATATGCGGTCGAATTCGCACATACCGGCGAAAAGCTTGGCCTTGGCGCGCACCTTTGGGATGTCGGCCAGGTTCTTGACCACCAAGGTGAGGATGTGAAGACTCTTGTCTATTTCTTTATGTTCCGGACCGCCGTATTCTGCCATTGCCACACCACAAGCGATGCATCATCTTCTATGGAAGGGTCGGGGCGGAAAAATATCTGGCCCCAGACATCCGATGGAAAGGGTTGAAGGGCGAGGCCGGGGCTTAAGTCCATGGGCGGCTTCACCCCGTCCGAATGCATGAAACAGAGGACCCTTGAGCTAAAACCGTAGGTTTCGCACCTTTCATAGGTCAAATGGCCGTTGCCGAGCACCCCTGGCTGGCAGACTGCGCCGCGTCTGTCACCGTCCAGATAAAATATGCAGGCCACGTTGCCCACACCGGCCGTCCTGACCTCGCAAAGGTCTCTGTCGAGCAGGACGATATATATCGAGGCCCCGGCCGACCCCGCCAGGGACGCCCCAAGCGCCCTTAGCACCTCATCAAGGCCAAGGTTAAGCGAAAGACCGGCAAGCGTGTCCATGACCATGCAAGACACCTCGGCCGCGGGCCTTCCATGCCCTGTCGCGTCAACGAGGCAAATCCGGCAAAAGCGGCCGTCATCCTGGCAAAACATGCCGTCTCCGGAATATGTCTGTCCGGAATAGGGCCGGATCAGTGCCGCAAGATCGAGCCCTCTGCCCGGAATACAAAAGCGCGGCAGGCTGTCCACCGACGGATACGCCTGTTCCTCGCGGTCTCGCAAAAGCGCGGTTACAACCGTGCTGAAAGACGCATAAGGGCCGAGATCAGGGCATGGAGACGTCCCGACCCTGCCCGAGCAGATAAAAAACCTGTCCGCAAGCCGCTTGACGGTCCCAAGGCCCATGCCCAACCCACCGGATGTGCTGAATCCGTCTTTTAAGGCCTCATCCACATCTGGTATCCCAGGTCCTTCATCAAGGCTTGCTATGGTAAGACATGGTGCGCCGTTTATGACCATGCCGCTTATGCGGACAAGGCCACCCTTGGTGTGGTGCCCCAGATGGTTTTGCGCAAGTTCGCTGGCAACCAGCATGGCCTCGTCCCTGCGGACATCCGAAAAAGAAAGGCGCCTTGCCGCATCCTCGGCCATGCGCCTGACCACGGCGACGTCAACGGCCTGGCTTATCCCGGTCTCGAACCAGACCGGCTGCATCTTTACGAGATCCATTTAAAGACCTCCACCCTGGTCCCATGCGGAATCAGGGTCGCGATGCGGACCTCGTCCGAAAGCCTGTGTATGGCTGCAAGCCCCAGCCCCAGGCCCTTGTCCTCCGAAAAACCAGGCTGAAGGGCCGCCTCAAGATCGCCTATCCCCGGGCCTGAGTCATTGGCCACGATAAAAATACCGCGCCTTCCTCCGCATCCCACAATCTTGAGGCATATCTCGCCGCTTCCGGCGTGTCTCAGTATATTCATCCCAAGCTCGTTTATAATGGTCAATATCTCCGTCCTTGCCAGATTGTCTATGCCCGAGGCATTCAAAAGCCGCCTGGCCTTCGCCCTGACAGAGCTTAGCCCGCACCCAGGTTCAACCAGCCCGCAGACCTCCTCCCCATTGACAGCAAACATGAAAACCTTTTTATCCAACAGATTGACAATCTTTATTTCTTGGCATCCAGCCTTGCCAGCGCCTGCTCGACATCAAGCGCGAAATCAACACCCTTCAATCTTATATTGAAATCGAGAAGGGTCAGGACCGCCGGCACCGTAAGCCCGGCCACCACCACCCTGGCCCTTAAAAGATTAAGGAACGCCGCAAGCCCCTGGATGTGTTCGGCCAGAAATGTGTCGACTATCTCCACGTCGTGCAGGTCTATCACAACCGCCCTCGCCTTCTTTTCAATCACCCGCTCGCCAAGAAGGCCGGTAAGGGCGTTTATGCTCGCATCGTCGATCTCCTCCTGCACGGCGAGCAAGAGGACGTCACCGAACGAAAATATGGAAAACGCCTCCACCGCGCCTTAATCCTGGCCCTTATCTCTGGCCTTTTCCTTGACAAGATCTATCGCCACCCTTCTCTTTTGCATCTCTGCCACCGCCAGGTGAAGCCCATCGCTCATGCGGCTCCGCACCGTGATATTCGCCATGTTCACGCCAAGATGCGCCATTGTAAGGGCTATGTGCGGAGAGATGCCGGTAAGGATGGCCTCGCCGCCCATGAGTCGCACCGCATCGACTGTCTGAAGGAGCCGGTTCGCCACCTCGGTGTCCACGGTAGGGACACCTGTTATATCTATTATTACAAATGGAGACCTTGTCTGCTCTATGACCTCAAGGAGGCGCTCCATGGCAAGACGCGCCCTGTGGCTGTCGAGCGTGCCTACGAG
>JAJYLJ010000155.1 GCA_021787835.1 Deltaproteobacteria bacterium
CTTCGACTTCGGAGAGGTCCAGGACAACGGGGAGCTTTTTGTTTCTCCTGGAGACACGGATACCCTCTACAACATCCCGTTTCAGTACTTGCTTGTACAGGAATTTTATGCCGCTGTAATAAAACCGGAACGTTCCGTCTGCCAGTTTTCTCTTGTCTTTAAGAAAAAGCAGGTATTCCTTGATCTCGCTCTCGCTCAGTTGTTCCGGCGACTTGTTGAAATAAAGCGCCATATTTCGTACTTCTCTCAGATACGTCCTCTGCGTCCTCGTTTGAACCCCCCAACTGAAGCTCCGTGATCATCTGATCTCTCAATTCACCCATCACACAATCTCCTTCGTGAGAAAAATCCGCCAGCTTATGCGGGCGGTACAGCAAAAGGAGATTGTATGAAAACTACCGGCGAGACTTGAAGCATGTCTTTACTCGGATTGGTCAGGAAAAAACGTTGTCTTAATCAGGACAGGCGTAGGGCACAACATCTACCGCGCAGCGGTTTAGTTCTCCTGGACGAAATCTTGCCTGGCTCAAATTCCCCAAAAATGATAGGTTTCTTTCGGAAGCCTTTCCCTCTCAAAGGACTCAAGCCCTGAATTGTCCTTGGGGACACTCTGGGGACACGATTTTCAGGCTATTTTCAGGGCCTTTGCAGAGGTAAGTTATTGATTTTAAAGGAAATTAATGGCGGGAGCGTGTGGGAATCGAACCCACCCTGCCTGCTTTTGGCATGCAACACCGGATTTGAAGTCCGGGAGGGACACCAGAGCCCTATACACTCCCAATAGACCTAACCTTATGATTTTACTTATTTTCCGACGGAAGCGCAACCCTCTTTACTTTCGATTTAAAGTTTTGCTGCTATAGACATTATGTTAAACCCAGCCGTTGCACGGCAGGACTTTCAGATGCGGAAATTACCTTGAACATCGGTTATTTCCTGACCCGGATTTCGCATATCCTTTTCATCGCTTTTGCGGCCTGAACGCCTTTGGTGTCATCCAGTGCCCGTCCGACGGCCAGCGCCCTTCTGTAATAATTCTCCGCATCGGTGTATTTCCCCTGTTTCAGCAGGGCCGCGCCGATGCCCTGGAGATCCGCCTCGATCTTCAAACCCTGACCCAGGTCCTTATCGATGATGAGCGCGGCCTTGTAAAGGCCCTCCGCGGTTTGATATTCCCCGTCCAGCGCTCTTGCATCGGCAAGCAGGCGGAGGGAGTTGGCCTTCTCCTGTCTGTCGCCGGACTTTCTGTTCAACTCTAGCCCTAAGGCGGCATTCCTGAGGGCGGCAGAGACATCATTACCAAGCAGCTCGATTCTGGCCTTCAGGTTGTATACCTTCCCCTCATGTCGGCATGAGCCGCTGTCGCAGAAGCCCAGTGCCCTGTCCGTCCAGTCGATGGCGGTCGGGTATTCGCCACCATCGGTAAAGAGGATGGCCTTCATAAAAGCGGCGTCCGAGAGGTTGGGCGCACTGAAAGGGACGCCCCGTCCATCCAATATCAATATCTTATCGAGGCATTTTTGAGCGTTTTCCCTGTCGCCCAATCTCCTGTAAACCGCCGCCATATTTAAGAGGTTGATGGCGATACCATCGGAATATTCGATGCCGGAGCTGGTCTTCAGCGCCCCGTTGTACAGGCCAAGGGCCACCTCGTAGTCCCCTTGCCTGAATGCCGCCTCCGCCTTCGAGTTGAGGTCGAGCGCCCTCCGGGCGGCGGCGGAGGGGCGTCTGGGTATGGTGCCGCAACCCTGCATGGAAAAAACTAACAGGGAAAAAAGGCAAAAAAAAGGCAGCAGCCTTTTATTCAAAACTGTCCACCTTGATTTTTTTCTCCTTAGGCTGTTTTATGTATAACCGCAGCGGCCATGTCTTTTTAAGCGCGCCCGTCAGTTCCCTCGTGTCATCGGCAATGCCGCTTGCCTTGTCAATGAGCTGCGGGATCCGGGGAGCGGATTGCTCGGTGGCCTTCCTCAGATCCTCGGTCGTCTTCTGAACGTTGTCCAGGCTCTTGCCGGCCTTGTCGAGCAGGGCGGGCAGCTTACTGTCGACCCTCTTGATAAGGGCGTCCGTGCTGGCGAGGGTCTGTTTCGCGGAGTCTGCGACGGCATTGACATTTCCGGAGGCGGAGGAGAGGTCCCTGTCGGCGTGGCCCAACAGGGCGTTAAGGTTCCGGCGAGTGGTGAGCATGCCCGATGACAACTCATTGAGGTTACTGATGGTCTTCTTGATGTCGCCGTTGGGGTCATTGATGTAAGCGATTATCTGTTTTAAGTCTTTGAAGGTGGGGGATATCTCGGCCTTCAGCTCCGTGGCAATTTGAGTCAGGCTTTTCTGCCTATGGAATGAAAGGATGATGCCCCCGGATGCTTTTTTTGCGCCAGCGGACCCCGGGGTTATGACGATAACGCTGCCGCCGATGTACCCCGGTTTGACGAGCCAGACCTGCGAGTTTGCCTTCACATATTTCATGTAGCGGTTGTCCACCGACAACTGCACCTTTACTTTTGCGCTTTCTTCGAGGGAGATACTGTTGACCTTGCCTATCGTAAAGCCGCTCATCTTTACCGCCTGTCCCTCGAAGATATCGTAGCCGCTGTCCGCGATAAAGTAGACTTTGGTTGTTGGAGTGAACAGGCCCTGCCGAATCCCTACATACACTATAGCCGCAGCGGCGAGGACGGCAGCCACAACGATGAACAGGCCGGCTTTTTTCTGGATGGCGGCTAAACGCCTGTTAGCCTCTTTCATGACTGCCACGGCTTTACCTCCCGTCCCTCCTGCCTCAAGACAATGTCTGCCTCTATATCCCGCAGCGAGTGGTCGTCCGCGCCTATAAAGACCGAGGTCCGTCCCGGCTTTTCCGAATGGAACCTGATGGTCAGTGTCTTAAGCACCCCGGCCATTTCGGGGCTCATCTCCTCGAAAAGGCCATCATAGATGATCAATTCCGGCTCCATCAGCATGGCCCTGACCAGGCCGGCCAGCCCCCTTTCGTGCGCTGGCAGCTGCCCGGGTTTCCTGCACATGAACTCAACCATCTCCGGGCCGGCCATTCCGATCCCGCTTAATATGGCAATTGCCGCATCTTCCAGGTCTTCCGGCCTTTTCTTCCGATGGTACAACGCGGGAAGGGTGATGTTTTCCCAGATGTTGAGGTTGCTGATAAGGCCGCCGTCATCCCGCGCGACGCCAACCTTTTGGAAGATTTTAAGGTATTTCTCGCCGGAAATGGAATAGCCGTTTTTTCCGAAGAGAAAGACCGTCCCTGCGGCGGGTTTTTGTAACAGGAGCATTGTATTGAGAAAGACCTTCCTATAGTGCCTGGAATGCAGGATTATCTTGCAGAGCGCGCCGGGTGGTATCCTGAAGGTTACATTTTCAAATTCAAAGCGGTCAGTTGTCACTTTTTCAAACCGTATCATAAGTAAGTTAACACGGTGATTGCGCCGTCGAGCAGGAACACGGAAAAAAGG
>JAJYLJ010000033.1 GCA_021787835.1 Deltaproteobacteria bacterium
TGGCTACGGCGAGTATTATGCCGGTAAGCATCCCAGCCCTGGCCCCACGGTAAATAACGTGGACCACCATATGCCAATAAGGCGCGCCTATAGCGAGGGCCGCTTCCCTGAGCCCGGTTGACACGAGTTTCAGCATCTCCTCCGTGGTGCCGGTGATCACTGGCAGCATGAGGATGGCCAGGGAGACCGCGCCGGCAAGTCCGGAAAATCTCTTCATTGGCACAACAAGTATGGCATAGACAAATATCCCGATTACAATGGAAGGCGCGCTTCCAAATATCCTTGACAGAAAGCGTATGAGTTTAGCAAGCCGTCCATGCCCGAATTCAGAAAGATATGTCCCAGCAAGTATTCCAAGCGGCACCCCCATTATCATGGCCAAGGCCGTAATTATGAGTGTTCCGGCCATGGCGTTTGCAAGCCCGCCCCCTGTCTCGCCGGGCGGAAGAGGAAGCTTGGTGAAAAAGGACCAGTTTATCGCCGCCGCACCATTTAAAAGTATATTAAAGAGTATCCAGACAAGAAAAAATATGCCTATGAAGGCCGATAATAATGAACATATCAGGGCCGTCCTGTTTATGAGCCTTCTAATGGTGGAAGACCTCTTTTTCACGCCTTGCGCCCCTTTGTCGCATTATAATTAAGCCACCACTCGGCAACCCCTAGAACAATGAATGTTATTAGAAACAGCACGAGACCCAGCTCTATAAGGGCAGAAAGGTAGATTTTTTCCGACGCCTCCGTGAATTCATTGGCCAATGTGGATGCAATGGTGTTCCCCGGGGAAAAGAGAGAAAGGGAGAGCTCGTGCGCGTTGCCTATCACGAACGTGACCGCCATCGTCTCGCCGAGCGCCCTTCCAAGCCCTAAAAGAACCCCTCCTATCATGCCTCTTATGCCATAAGGAAGCACCACCTGGCTTACCACTTCCCACGTGGTTGCGCCAAGCCCATAGGCTGATTCCTTGAGGACCTTGGGCGTCATCAGGAAGACGTCTCTTATGATGGACGCCATAAAGGGCAGGATCATCACGGCCAGCACGATTCCAGCCGTGAGCATGCCTATGCCCATAGGCGGACCCTGGAAAAGCGGTAAAAATCCCAGATACTTTCCAAGAAATGGTTGTATGTAATCCGATACGAAGGGCGCGAGGACAAAAAGCCCCCACATGCCATATATGATGGATGGTATGGCCGCAAGCAGTTCGATGGCCATGCCGAAAACAGGCCTCAGGGACGCAGGGGATAGTTCAGTCAGGAATATGGCCACACCTATCGCCACTGGTAGCGATAGCAACATCGCAAGGATTGTAGAGACCAGTGTTCCGATGATTGTTGTCAGTGCTCCGAACTGAGAGGTGACCGGATTCCATTCTTTAGAAATCAAAAAATCAAGGCCGAAACGCCTTATGGACGGCCACGCATTTTGCGACAGGATAATGAACATGGCAAGGAGCAGTATCAATATAAAAACAGCCGCTCCAGCCGTTACAAGTCTGAATGCGGCGTCAATGGACGGTTGGCGCATACCGGAGCCGCCTTTTCCGTACAGACTCAATTGATGGCCTCCTTGACCTCAATATGCATGACAAGTGTCTATAAGTTAAGATGTATCTAAAATTTATTTCAGGTTTCTGCCATACAGAATCAACAATCACGTCTTATGTAACACAATTGTCACATTTCGTCTTATCTTTTTTCAAGAGGTCCTGGATGAAGTCGCAGAGTTGCTCTGTTTGAGAAAACCTGAACACCCTTACACCGGTGACATCCATATCGGTGATTATGGCGACGACACCTGCGAGGCGGTCTTTCAGCAACCCTTCCATTTGCAGGTCCTTACGCGCCACTTCTATCTTGGGGATTGACGCGTCGTGTTTAAAGCCTTCCCCGAGCACGATATCGACCTCGCCTCGGCTGGAATTTCCCGTGCCTTTTTTGATTTTTTGTCTATCTTTGCATAAAAAGATAGGCCCGTCAGGGGTGACAAGTCCGGCGCTGACCGCTCCAGCCTCCATTAGCAGTGATGTGTCGGCCCGTTTGGAGTCCAGGTCTATCCCTGTGTGTTTCGTGTTCTTCATCACCCCGACCCTGAGACCCCTTCTGCAAAGCTCTTTGACCACGGCCCGCAGGACAGTGGTCTTCCCCGAGTTATGCCAGCCTATGAAGGTGATGTCAGGGGTCATTTTTTATTGTCCTTCAGAAAATTAGGGTTATTCTTTTTACCAGATAAGATGCGTTGTCGCATCCATTTTATGTCTATAGCGCGGAATGAGGGTATTGCCGTGTCCATACTCCAAGGATTGAACCCCGAACAGCTTGATGCGGTTAGATATACCGGCGGATCGCTTTTGATAATAGCAGGCCCAGGCACGGGGAAGACAAGGGTTTTGGTCCACAGAATGGCATTCCTGATAGATGAAGGCCACGCAAAAGGCGGGGATATCCTGGCCATGACCTTTACAAACCAGGCCGCCGGCGAGATGAAAGACCGTCTCGGTCCGCTTTTAAGCGGCAATATCCAGGGTGAAGTTAAGGGCGAAGGCCCCTGCACAAACCCGGGCCATGCCCATCATAAAATAATCTCAGGCAGCCTCCCAAGACTCGGGACATTTCATTCCTGGGCATTGGGGTTCTTGAGGGAAGAACTCGGCACAAACGCCTTAACGCCTGTTGATGAGACCGAGGCCTTCGGGGTCTTCAGAGAGGCGGCGGCAGGCGCCGGTCTTGGCAGTGGCGGGCTAAAGGGTCTTTTTGAGGCTGTATTGAGGGTTAAAGAGTCATGGCCGGTTGATTTTGCGGGCGACGGCCGTCTGGCCTCAGCCTTTGATGCCTATCAGGCGCTCATGCGCAAAGAGGGTCTGTGGGACTACGACGATCTGATCTTGGAGGCCCTGCGGCTGTTAAAAAATCCGGATGTAATGAGGCGTTTTGGCGGGAAGATACGTTATGTATTTGTCGATGAGTTCCAAGACATAAACAAGATTCAATACTCGCTTATAGCAGAGATGGCGGGCGCCGGTCTTGAAATAACCGCGATTGGAGACCCCATGCAGGCCGTGTATGGTTTTCGTGGGGCGGATCCGGCCCTTATCGGCAGGTTTTCTGTGGATTTTGGTGTAAAAACAATAACCCTTGGCACGGCCTACAGGTCCCCACAGACATTTTTGGATGCGGCGTCAGCGGTTGCAACCGTAAGCAGTGCGGGCCAGGGGCTGAGGTCGGTCAAGGGCCGCGGCCCGAAATTGGTCTTCAAGACCTTTAAGGATGAGGCATCCGAGGCCGCATGGATAGCAGGGGCCATTGAGTCCATGGTGGGAGCGTTGAGTCTCGACTCGATAAACGCATCTGTCGGAACCGGTCAGATGAGGAGCCTCTCCGATGTAGGGGTGTTGTTCAGGGTCAACGCCATTGGAGGGCCCATAGCCAAGGCCTTGGCCCAAAGGGGCATACCTTGCAGGCAGACTGGCTCCTCCGCCGCTGACACAGAACGCATAAAGGCGTTTATAGATATGTGGGATGCAGTTGACGGCGTGATCGCAGGGCGCGATATTGCAAGGGTTTTAAGGCCGTACGGAAAGGATGGGCAACGGTTTTTGATGTTTGCGGCAGGCCTTGCCGGCAAGGATGGGTTTGAGAGGTTCAGCGCAATAGCCGGATTTCTCGGGATCGAGACAGGCTCTCCGCGGCTTAAGGCCTTGGGCCGGGCGGTTTCCAATAATCCAGGGCTGCACCCCTCACTTCTTTTGAGGGACGACAGGGAACTCTTTGAGATCGGCGTCGAGGCCGTGGCCCTCCTTTCCATTCACGCATCAAAGGGGCTCGAGTTTCCCATTGTGTTTATGGCAGGGTGCGAAGACGGCGTCTTGCCGTGGGTAAACGGTGATATGCCCGAAGAGGAAAGGCTTTTCTATGTCGGGCTTACCCGTGCCTCAGAGAGACTGTTTCTCTGTTTCTCGGAAAACCGCAGGGCATCGTTGGGGAAAGGTGGGCTTTTGAAAAGCCCTTTTTTGTCCAAAATCCCGTGTGAACTCATCTCGAACGAGGCCGAGGACGGGCGGCGGTGCAGAAGACCCCGCCAGAAAACGCTTTTTTAGCCGCCCGGCCTATCTTGCCACGACAAAGGCGTTCGGGTTGAGTGTCTTTACAATTTTTGCCTCAAAGGCCTTTGCCGCATAATAATCGTTTGATGCGAATATCTGCACCCTGTTAAATAGCTGGTTTCCGATAAAACCATGGGTGATTATCACTTTTTTGTATTGGCTGGCAAGCTTGCGCCTCAGGTCCTGGGCATTGGCAGGGTCTATGAAGGCCCCGACCTGTACGTAGAAATCGCCTTTTCTGAAGTCTGGATGCTTGTCGAATTTTACGGCGCCGTTTGCGTTTATCTCGGCCTCACCGAGGGCCTCGACCCTTACCTTTGCGGTACCAGTGCCCACGATGCCGAGTTTCTTGGCCGCACCATAGCTTAAATCCAGTATCCTGTCTTTTACAAACGGGCCTCTGTCATTTATTCTGGCTATGACCTCCCTGCCATTTTCCAGGTTCGTCACCCTGACATAGGTATTTATCGGCAGTGTCTTGTGGGCCGCGGAGATGTCGTACATATTGTAGGTCTCTCCGCACGCCGTGGGTTTTCCGTCGAAATTAGGGCCATACCAGGATGCGTAACCCTCTTGAACAAAGCCCTCGGCCGATGGCAGCGGATAGTATGTGTGTCCGTTTATTGTATAGGGGCGCTGGGTTGCGGGGATATGGCCATACGGCGGCCCGTACGCCTTACCCCTGGCTGACGGCGTAGTGGGGCATGTGTATGCCTCCGGCGCCGGGATCGTCTTTGTCGCGCACGCTGAAAGATAAAAGGCCAGTCCGGCCAGTATGGGGGCCAAGAGCAGTCTTTGATGGCGCGATATCAGAGGCCCTTTAGGAAAATACTTTCCTTTTTCCTTTTTTTCGGTCATAACTACATGCAGTATGAAAACGGATTTGAAAAAAAACAGACTATATTTTGATTACAACGCCACGACGCCTATTGCAAGTCCGGTTACCGATGCTATTTGCGATGCGGTTAAAAATATCTGGGGAAACCCGAGCAGCGCGCACGGCCTGGGCGTCCGGGCAAGGGAGACCCTTGAGGCCGCAAGGACAAAGGTTGCAGCGCTTATAGGGGCCAAGCCAGCCGGGGTATTTTTCACAAGCGGCGGGACCGAATCCAACAATACCGCCATCCTTGGCGTTGCCCGCGCCCTTTCGCCCAAGGCAAGACATATCATAACCAGCCAGATTGAGCACCCATCGGTTATGAGTCCTGCCATTCACCTTATGGAGCAAGGCTGGGACGTCTCTTTTGTTGGTGTTGACGGTAAAGGCCTTGTGGATCCATCGGACATAGAAAAGGTCATCAGGCCCGATACGGCCCTTATCTCATTGATGCTTGCCAATAATGAAGTGGGCACTATCGAGCCTATCTCTGAAATCACAAGGATCGCCAGCCGTCACAATGTGCCTGTCCATACGGATGCCGCTCAGGCGGTAGGTAAGATACCCGTGGATGTAAGCGTCCTTGGCGTTGACTACCTCACCATCGCTGGCCATAAGCTCTATGCCCCAAAGGGTATAGGGGCCTTTTTTGTAAAGGAAGGGGCGCCCTTCGGCCAGCTCCTGTTCGGTGCGGGTCAGGAGATGGGGCGCAGGCCTGGCACCGAGCCTGTGCCGCTGGCCGTTGGCCTTGGGGCTGCGTGTGAATTTGCAGGGCAGGGCCTTGAGGACGAGGCCCGAAGGCAAGGCAGGCTGAGGGAGCGGTTCTATGAGGGGATTTTGGGCCTGGGGCGCCCTGTTGTAAGGCATGGGGACCCTGCAAACAGCCTTCCAAATACATTGAGCATAAGTTTCGTTGGCCTTCAGGGCGCGAAGATCCTGGAGGCGGCGCCGGGTCTCATGGCATCAACGGGTGCCGCCTGCCATGCAAGGTCGGTAAGCATTTCGCATGTCCTTTCGGCAATGGGCATTGAAAGGGATGTGGCAATGGGAACGCTCCGTCTGTCGCTTGGCAGGTTCACCAGTGAAGAAGACGTTGACGGGGCTGTTTCGGCCATCGGGGAGGCATTGAGAGGCATAAAAAAGGCGTAAACCATGAATTTTTGTTTTATATTGAAATTCATGCGGATAAAATAAAGACATGGAGGCGGTCATGCGCAATTTATTGTTGATATTTTTTTTGTTCATTTCAATGTCTCTTGCCGGTTGCGGCTATAACCAGCTTCAGTCCGGGGATGAGCATGTCAAGGCGGCATGGGCCGAGGTGCTTAACCAGTACCAGCGCAGGGCAGACCTTGTGCCAAACCTGGTCAATGTGGTCAAGGGTTACGCAGCGCATGAAAAGGATGTCCTGACCGAGGTTACCGAGGCCAGGGCCAGGCTTGGCTCCATCCAGGCCACCCCTGAGCTTTTAAACGACAAACAGGCGTTTGCCAGATTCCAGGAGGCCCAGGCGCACATGACCAGCGCTCTGTCCCGTCTGATGGCGGTTTCCGAGCGATATCCGCAGCTCAAGGCCGACGGTGTCTTCCGTGACCTGCAGGCACAGATAGAGGGTACCGAGAACCGCATCGCGGTTGCGCGCAACAGATACATAAAGGCCGTTCAGGATTATAATGTGCTGGTGCGCTCCTTTCCGAGCAATCTGACCGCCATGGCGTTTAGCATGAAGACCAGACCGAATTTCACCGTTGAGAATGAAAAGGAGCTTGCGAAGCCGCCTAAGGTTGACTTCAGCGCCCCGTCCGGCCAGAGCGCTGCTCCCGCCGGTAAGGCAAATTGATGCCATTGCGCCCTTTTATAATTTCGATGAAACCTCTGTGGAACGTTATCAATGAGACCCTTGCGCAACTGGCGGGCCGTGGCCGGGCCCTCCCTTCCTCTGGTGGGGGTGGACACGCGCCCACGGGCCAGGGCGGCGGCCTTGCTCTGCCGCCCCTGCATGATTCCCGGTCACGGCCCGCCTTGACCAGGAATCATGCAGGGGTCTTAAATAGGTTTTTTTCTTGTCTATGGCCCATACTTTTGCTGTTGGTCCTGGGGGCCCAAGACCTGCGAGCAGACGTGGCG
Source organism: Deltaproteobacteria bacterium (assembly GCA_021787835.1). Classification (GTDB taxonomy): domain Bacteria; phylum Desulfobacterota; class Dissulfuribacteria; order Dissulfuribacterales; family Sh68; genus JAJYLJ01. The sequence continues at coordinate 7,107 of JAJYLJ010000033.1, forward strand.
GTGCCGCAGCTAAAAGGGTACGTGACAGATCTGACCGGCACGCTTGCCCCAGGCGAGCAGGCGGCCCTTGAGCGGAGGCTTTCAGATTTCGAGGCGCGGAAAGGGAGCCAGGTGGCGGTGTTGATCGTCCCTACGACCAGGCCCGAGACCATCGAACAGTATTCCATCAGGGTGGCCGAGGCATGGAAGCTCGGGCGCAAGGGCGTGGATGACGGTGTGCTGCTGCTCATAGCCAAAGACGACCATAAAATGCGGATCGAGGTGGGCTACGGCCTTGAGGGCGCACTTCCGGACGCCATTGCAAAACGCATAATAAGCGATGTCATAACGCCGCGCTTCAGGCAGGGCGATTTCTACGGCGGCATAAGCGCCGGGCTTGACTCCATAATAAAGGTGATAAACGGTGAGCCTTTGCCGGCCCCAAATAACAGGCCAAAGTCATCATCAAAAGGCATTGGGTCCGTTGCAAATTTTCTGCCGGTCGCCATTATCCTCATATTTTTTTCCCGCCTTGTCTTCGGGCGTTCCCTCGGCTCCATCTTGGCAGCGGCCCTGACCTTTCTGGGTATATGGCTGTTGATGGGGGGCATCATTATCGCCATAATCGTTGCCGTGGTCGTGTTTGTCATCACACTTATGAGCAGCGGGCCTACAGGCGGACTCTATTCAGGTGGCGGGTTTGGTAGCGGAACTGGAGGATTCGGGATCGGAGGTTTCGGCGGCGGCGGATTCGGAGGCGGCGGCGGATTCGGAGGCGGCGGAGGTTTCGGCGGCGGCGGCGCATCCGGCGGATGGTAGGAGATATGAAAATCAGCAGGGTCATCAGGCATCTTTTTACGCCGGTTTGGGTGGCGAGGCGGTATTTCCCCGCCCGCAGCCTTAAGGCCATAGAAGAAGAGATACGCCTGGCCGAGGCCGCTCACTCAGGGCAGATCCGGTTTGCCGTTGAGGCGGCGCTGGATATCCATTCGCTTCTTATGGGCAAAAGCGCGCGTGAACGGGCCATCGAGGTCTTTTCCTTGCTTCGCATCTGGGATACGGAGCACAACAACGGTGTATTGATATACCTGCTCCTTGCGGACCATCGGGTGGAAGTCGTGGCCGACCGCGGCGTTCACGGGCATGTCGGGGCCTCCGGGTGGGAAGAGGTCTGCCGGAAGATGGAAGATGCGTTCAGGCAGGGCGATTTCGAACGCGGAGCCATAGAGGGGATCAGGTCTGTCGCCGCCCATCTAACCAGGCACTTCCCGGCAAGCGGGGCCGGCGGGAATGAGCTGCCTGATCAGCCGGTGATAATATGAATGCCATCAGGTAAGATAACGAGCTGGCCCGGCCTAAAATGAATTTCCAGTTGATGGCCGTCTTCTGATAATTTAAAGATTACGAATATCGGCGGCCATATTCTATTTTTTAAGCAAATCTATAAAAAGGCAGGCAGATTATCCATCTGCCTGCCCCTCATCTTTGGCTATCAAAAGGTATGGTAGAGTATGGAGGGCACCAAAAATCAAGGCTGCACACCTTCGATTCAAAAACATCCGGCCAAGACCAAAGACGAGAAGGAGGGCCTTGGGCCCTCCTATAAAAAACAGAATCAGAGATATTAGAAACTGTAAGGGAGGTTCCAAAAATTCATTTTCCATGCCAGTTTTCTTATCTGTAGCCTGCATTTTTTAAATCAACTACAATATGATTTTTATACCCAAAATAATTCTTGCCATGTTTTTTTAGTCCAGCGAGCATCCACATCCTTATGAGATGCCTTTGATTCATTCCAATCCTCTATCTCTTTTCCTTCTTTGATTAGCTCATTCTCTTTTCTGGTATTATGCTGCTTAGGTACTGAAACAATGCTTGCATCTACAATTTGACCTGCTTTTGCTTTAAAACCATGAGATGTTAAAATACATATCAAATTTATTAAATAATTTTTTAGTCAATTCTTTTTCTTTAATCTTTTCTCTAAATGTCCAAATAGTATTAGAATCTGGCACATCATCTCCTATTCCGATCCCTAAAAATCTCATAAAAGATAGCCTATTCAGTATCTGCATCTCTACTATTTCATCTGAAAGATTATATAGAGACTGAAGAATCAATATCTTAAACATCAGCACAACATCATATGCTTTCCTGCCTGCATTCGATATCCGCTTGTATTGTATTTCCTCAAATAATGGCCTAAATTCTTCCCAAGGTACTATTTTATTAAGTTGTACTAATATATCTTCCATTTTTATCAATTTTCTTATAACGATCTTCTATATCAAATAATCCATTTATCTTCATATGTTAAACCCATTACTTTATTGAGATTGACTCTACTTGAGTAATAACTATACTACATTATAATATCTAAAAAATCATCCAATTTTTGGAACTTACCTGTAGTTTTGCTATAAAAATAGAATTATTAGTAAAATATCGAAAATTTAGTCTTCTAATAGCCGTTCATGGGGATATAGATCTTATTTTCTGTAATTTTGAGCATATGTACTACTACTTGTTATTTCCATAACAAAGTTTTATCTGAGTGTCCACCTTTTTCTGCTCAGGGTCATTGTGCCCTTAATTCAGTAAAATTAATGATTGACAGCCGGTCGGCAGGTTGTTAATGGGGAAGCTATTATGAAATTTATAGATTTAAACAGGCAGTATGCCGCCTATAAAGATGAAATAGACGCGGTTGTCCACAGGGTCCTTGAAAGCGGCCAGTTTATCCTTGGTGACGGCCTTGAGAGGCTTGAAGCCGGACTTTCCCGGTATGTGGGCGCGCGTTACGCTATAGGCGTCAGTTCCGGGACGGACGGACTTGTCCTGGCACTCATGGCCTATGGTGTAGGGCCTGGAGACGAGATAGTCACCACGCCATTCACCTTTATAGCTACAGCCGAGGCCGTCTGCCTTGTCGGTGCGAGGCCTGTATTCGTGGACATAGACCCGGCGACCTATAATATCGACGTTTGCAAACTTAAATCCGTGATAGATGAGCGGAAGAAGGCAGGCGCCAGCGTCAGGGGCATTATTCCGGTCGGTCTTTACGGCCAGTGTCCTGATATGGATGAGATAAACGCGATCGCAAGGGCCGAGGGTCTTTTCGTCATAGAGGATGCCTGCCAGTCCTTCGGCGCGGGCTACAAAGGGCGCAGGTCCTGCGCCCTTTCAGACATCGGGGTCACGTCCTTCTTCCCGTCAAAGCCCCTTGGGGCCTATGGAGACGCGGGGATGATCTTTACCGATAGCGAAGAGATCGCAAAAAGCTGCCTTTCCCTCAGGGTCCACGGCCAGAGCGGCCGTTATTATCACGAGGCCGTAGGCCTTAACGCAAGGCTCGACGCCATACAGGCCGAGATCCTCCTGGTCAAGTTCGCCCACTTTGAAGATGAGCTTGAAAAGAGGCGGCAAGCCGCACAGGTTTATACAGAAAAATTGAAAGAGGCCCTGCCTGATGTGACGCCTCCCCATGTCTTAAGCGACAGGACGAGCGTATATGCACAGTACACGGTCCGCGTCCCGGCCGGTGCGCGGGATGAGGCCGCAAGGTTTATGAACGGGCGCGGGATACCGACCGCCGTTCATTATCCGATGCCTTTGCACCTTCAGCCTGCGTTCAAGAAACTCGGCCTCGGGCATGGTGCGTTTCCAGAGGCCGAGCGCGCGGCAAAGGAGGTTCTGTCGCTCCCCATGCACCCGTTTATCAGCAAGGAAGAACAGGAATCGGTGATTGAGGCCATGACAGAGGCTATCTCAAGCTTGTGACATGGGGGCTGCTTTGATATAATCTTATTTTGTTAATTTTTGGTTTGCGGGAGTTTTTACATGATCGAGCGATACAGCAGGCCCAGGATGGCCGCTATCTGGGAACAGGATAACAAATACAAGGTGTGGCTTGAGGTCGAGATGCTCGCCGCGGAGGCCTGGGCTGAGCTCGGCGCGATCCCCAGGGAAGCGGCGGAAGAGATAAGGGCCAGGGGTAAGTTTGACCCGGCGCGGGTTGACGAGATAGAAAAGGAGACAAGGCACGACGTCATCGCGTTTCTTACAAACGTGGGTGAATACGTCGGGCCGTCGGCAAGGTACCTTCACTGGGGCCTTACATCCTCGGACATGCTCGATACGGCCAATGCCGTGATATTCAGGCAGGCCCTCGATGTCGTGCTCGAAGACGTGGAATTTCTGATGGATGCGATAAAAAAACGGGCCTTTGAGCACAAGGACACAGTCATGATCGGAAGGTCGCATGGGATACATGCCGAGCCTATCACCTTTGGCCTCAAGCTTGCCATCTGGTACGACGAGATGGCAAGGAACAAGAGGCGCCTTGAGTCCGCGCGTGAGACCATATCTTACGGCAAGATCTCAGGGGCCGTCGGCACATTCGCCCACATTGACCCGCGGGTCGAGGCCTATGTCTGCGAGCGTTTGGGGCTTAAGCCCGCCCCCGCCTCAAACCAGGTGATCCAGAGGGACAGGTACGCAGAGGTCTTTTGCGCGCTTGCCCTTCTTGCAAGCTCCGTCGAGAAGATGGCGACCGAAATCCGCCACCTCCAGCGCACGGAGGTCCTCGAGGCGGAAGAGTATTTCCGTAAAGGGCAGAAGGGCTCATCGGCCATGCCGCACAAGAGAAACCCGATACTCTCCGAGAATCTGTGCGGCATCGCCCGCCTCGTAAGGTCCTATGCGATCCCGGCGCTTGAAAACGTGGCGCTCTGGCACGAGCGGGACATAAGCCATTCATCCGTCGAGCGGGTGATAGGGCCGGACGCCTTTATCGCCACGGACTTTATGCTCGGCCGCCTCACCGGGCTGATCGAAAGGCTGGTGGTCTATCCAGATAGGATGAAGAAAAACCTTGATCTGTTGAAGGGCCTGATATTCTCCCAGCAGGTCCTCCTTGCCCTTACACAAAAGGGGGTGAGCAGGGAGGATGCCTACAGGGCCGTTCAGACGCGGGCGATGGAGGTCTGGGAGGGCAAGGGCGCGTTTAAAGACCTTCTCCTTGCGGACGAAGCGGTCTGCCGGTATTTGAGTAGGGCCGAGCTGGATGCCATCTTCGACATTGGTTATCATACAAAGCATGTCGATACGATATTCAAGCGGGTCTTTGGGGCATAGAATGGGCGAAAATGACACAAGGCGTCTCCTTGAGATAATCACCAGGCTTTCATACAAGGAAGGGGTCTTCAAACTCACATCCGGCAGACAGAGCGCGTTTTACATAGACTGCAAGCAGACCACACTTTCGCCCGAGGGCGCATACCTGTGCGGCAGGCTGCTTTTTGAGCGCATAGCCTCATCCGGCCTTGACATAAAGGGTGTAGGCGGCATGACTCTTGGGGCTGACCCGCTTGTGACCGCCATATCGGTCGTGAGCTTTATCGAAAGAAGGCCTGTGCCGGCCTTCATCATCCGGAAGGAGCCAAAAGGGCATGGGACAGGTTCATGGCTTGAGGGCAAGGCCAACATCCCGGATGGGGCTCTCGTCGCACTTGTGGAGGATGTGGTGACAACCGGCGGGACCCTGATAAAGGCGATCCAGCGCACAGAGGAAGAGGGCTACAGGGTGGGGCAGGTCCTCACTATAATAGACCGCGGGGAAGGCGGCGGGGAGGCGCTTTCAGGGCTCGGTTTTAAGCTCACGGCCCTTTTTGGCCGCGATGACATACTTGATGCAGCGAGGTCTCTTGGCTGAAAGTAAAAATATATACTGGCAGGTGAATTATGAAGGATAAGGTTAAGGACGCCTTGGATAAGGTCCGCCCGATGCTCCAGCGAGACGGCGGGGATGTGGAGCTTGTTGATGTAGATGAGGCAAGCGGCGTGGTGAAGGTGAGGCTTACCGGGGCGTGCAAGGGCTGCCCGATGAGCCAGATGACATTAAAGGCCGGCATCGAGAGGTTTCTTAAGGGGGAGGTCCAGGAAGTGACCTCGGTCGAGTCTGTATAGGAGACAGGTTTTCGTGCCTGCCATTGAGATTGCAGACGGGCGTTTAGCCAAGTGATATAGGTTGTTAGTGGTGGTAGGGCCAGCCCGCCCTTATGGTGCAGGCCCTGTAGAGTTGCTCGAGGAGTATCAGTCTTGCCATTTCATGGGTGAAGGTCATGGGGGACAAGGAAAGTCTGTCGTCTGAATTTTTTATGAGGTCCTCATTGAGCCCCGAAGGACCGCCTGTTATCATGGCCAGGTCTCTTACCCCTTTAGTCTCGGCAGCGGTCAGGAGCCACGCAAGACCAGGCGAGTCAAGCCCGCGCCCGTTTTCGTGCAAAGCGATTGTCGCGGCACCCCTTGGGATGGCCTTTCTTATGGCGGCGGCCTCGAACTCAAGTATCTTTTTAGGGTCTGACCGGGGAAGATGGGGGCAACCTTTTACCTCTTTAACGGTGACTTCGAGGTAGCGCCTTAGCCTTGACAGATAAAGCCCTATCCCGGTCCTCAGCCAAGGCTCTTTTGTCTTGTCAACCCATATGAGCGTGAGTCTTAACATGGACTACCCCGAATCAAAAAAAGAGTTATTGAAAAGGCTTCCAAAGGTGGACGAGCTTATGGCAGCCCTGCCGGTTGATACGCCGCATGGCCTGAAACTCAAGGCCGCCCGCGAGACCATAGCAGAGCTCAGGGCCGCCGTGCTTTCCGGCGAGCTTACGGACACGGCCCTTCTTGAGCGTGGGCGCGTAAGCGCGCTTTTGTCATCGAGATTGGCCGCATTAAACCAGCCGTCACTCCGTCCTGTTGTAAACGCAACAGGTATTGTGGTCCACACAAATCTTGGAAGGTCCCTCTTGCCTGAGTGCATATTTCCAGCCCTTCTCGAGGTGGCAGGCAGATATTCAAACCTTGAGTATAACCTGGAAATGGGCAGGCGCGGTAGTAGGTACGCCCATGTTGAGGATCTCCTGTGCGAGCTCACAGGGGCCGAGGCCGCGCTCGTTGTGAACAACAACGCAGCGGCCGTGCTTATCACCCTTGAAACCCTTGCCAAGGGAAAGGAAGTGGTGGTCTCGAGAGGGGAGCTTGTTGAGATCGGCGGCTCCTTCCGCATACCTGATGTCATGGCAAGAAGCGGGGCGGTCATAAGGGAGGTCGGTACCACCAACAAGACCCACCTCGAGGACTACGAGGCGGCCATCGGGCCGGATACAGCGCTTCTTTTGAAGGTCCACCAGAGCAATTTCAGCATAGTGGGTTTTACAAAATCAGTGCCGGTCTCGAACCTTGCCGATCTTGGCGGAAGGCGCGGCCTTCCAGTCTTCAACGACCTGGGAAGCGGCGTTCTTGTGGATCTTTCCAGGTACGGGCTCATGCACGAGCCGACCGTGCAGGAGGCCCTGGCCTCCGGCTCATCCGTGGTGAGCTTCAGCGGAGACAAGCTCCTGGGCGGACCCCAGGCCGGTATTATCGTCGGAAAGAAGGAAATAATAGACAGGATAAAGAAAAACCCTTTGAACAGGGCGGTCAGGATAGACAAGCTCACCCTCATGGCCCTTGAGGGGGTTTTAAGGCTCTACCGTGACCCTGAAAAGGCCGTGAAGACCATCCCTACCCTGAATCTTCTAACACAGGGCCTTGACGATATACGTCCCAGGGCGAAAAGGCTCCTTGCCCGCCTCAAGGCGTTGAAATTAGATTGTCTTGACCTTGGCTTTAAAGAAACGCTCTCAAAGGCCGGCGGCGGCGCCCTTCCCCTTGAAGAAGTTAAGTCAGTGGCAGTGACGGTAACGCCTAAAAAGGGGTCTATCTCAACTGCGGCCATCGAAGAGGCCCTGCGGAGAAATCGGCCCCCTGTCATCGTCCGGGTTGAGGATGACGCTATCCTCATGGACGTAAGGACCATCCTGCCTGGAGACATCCCTGTAATAGCCGCGGCCTTTGACAGGCTGTCAAGTGTGCGCAATGTATCTTGATATGACCCACGCCGGATCTATCGAGATACAGACAGCGGATTTTGTCCGGCTCGCCCCGCTTCTCATCGGCGACCTGCGCACGAAATTTCCTTTTTCCGAAGGCAGGGGTGTCCTTATTTCTTCAGGCCGGAGCGCATATGATGAGGTCTTGAGCGCCGAGGCCCTTTCCGAAAGACAGCTCATGCGGGCCAGGGAGGCCCTGTCAAGGGGGGATGCCTTCTCGTACAGGGCGGGCCTTAAGGTGTTTTTGCCTGTTTGCCGCTGGGGAAACATGTCCGGCCTTTTGATCCTTTCCGGGGTCTCAAGGACCGTTGGGCCCGAGGAGGAATGCCGTCTTTTGCCGATAGTCAAGGCATATGCCTGGGAGAGGTTAAGGGCCATGCGCATGGAGACATCGGTGGTTTCTCCGGGAGAGCCGCCCTTGTACATCACCTTGTGTATCGAGCGCCCGGTTTATGGGGACAAAGACGCCTCCTCCTTTTTGCATCTCATATGGGACGGTGGAACAAGAGGCGTTTCAAAATCTTCCGCGCGCATAAAGCGATACGCAAAAAGGGTATATGACAGAGACGACATCTTGAATCTATGCGCAAGGCTTTGGCCCGAAGCCCCCCCTGAGTGGATAGGCGCGAACAGTCATGAGGCGTGGGTGCATCTACCCGGTATAAGCGGTCCCGAATTGTCGATGGGGTTAAAGGATATCGTGTGCAGGGCCAGAAAGGCCGGTCTTTTCCTTATCGGGATCTACGGGCACACGTTTACGGCAGGCCCTGAGCCAGGGTTTGGTATCGAGGCCATAAAAAAGACCGAGACAGCGGCCAGGCGTCTCGGGGTGTCGGTTATCTCTTCCCATGACCTCTATGCCTTTGAAAAGAGGCTTGGCGCGCGTGATATAGGCGAAGGCATCGCCGCGATCGAAGGCGCGCTGAATGGCGGCAAGAATGCCTTTTTGGCCTTTGCAAGACCTGTATCGCCTGGATGCAAAAAGGCCCTCCCTGATGGCGCGGAGATTATAGACGCAGGACCTGAGAGTGCCTTTATCGTCCAAAAATTATCCAGGGACGATAAAAATTCGCGTTCAACCCAGGACTGGGCGCTAAGTGTGCAGGAAAGATTGACGCCTGAAGGCGGTAGGCCGTGCACCATCGGGGCGTATAAGCTTGAAGGACCGGCTGCACTTGCCCGCCCCATCTATGCCTATCTCCACGCGGCGCTTTTAGGAGACGGGTCTTCAGCTGTATTTGACGCCGTGACGTTAAATGTGTGGGGGGATGAGCTTTTTTCATGGGGGGATATTGTCGGCGCCTTAAAGGCCTATCGCATGGGGCTAAAGATAGATTCCTCAAGCGCGAACCTTTTAAACAGCATAGGTGTATGCCTTGCAAGGCTTGGGAAGGCAAATGGGGCCGCGGATGTTTTTTTAAGGGCCATCGAGCTTTTCCCCGAAGGCTTTATGGCCTATTTCAACCTTGGCGGTCTTTTTTTCGATATGGGAAGGGTCAAGGAGGCTGGGGAGCTTCTCAGCAAGGCCTACGGGCTCGAACCAGGCGATATACGCACGGCGGTGCGGTTTGCAGAGGTGTTGCTTGAGGAGGGCAAGAAAGACGCGGCTGAAGAGGTGATGGGTCATTTTGCCGGCGCAGACAGCCGCCAGGACATCCCTTGCGCGGTATTCAGGGTCATGGGCCGGGTGGCCTATCACGGGCGCGGCGGATGGCGGATGGCAAGGGATGCATGGCTCGAAGCCCTGAGGCGTAACCCTGCCGATGCCGAATCCCTGGCCTGTCTTGCACTGGGGTATCTGGAAAATGACGGGGACGCCGGCACGGCCAGGCGCCTTTTAAGGCAGGCAAAGGCTGTCGATAGCGCCCGAAGACACGTGAAAAGGCTTCTGGGTACCGTGGAGAGGCGGCTTACGCGGGCTCCTTTTAAAGAAAACAAAGTTCGGCCGCTCCTTGACAAACCTCTGGAGACCCAATAATAATAAGCGCACTTTTGGCCGAGGTAGCTCAGTCGGTAGAGCAGTGGACTGAAAATCCACGTGTCGGCGGTTCAATTCCGTCCCTCGGCACCAAATGAACATTCAAAGACGTCCAATAATATCCCATAAGCCCGTGTAAAGACGGGCTTTTTTGTTTGAGTGTCCTAGATCATCCGATAGTGTTTGTTGATGTAGCCTGATTTCGATGGAGAGTCCCAATTATTATCATAGACAGTCAAGAG
>JAJYLJ010000156.1 GCA_021787835.1 Deltaproteobacteria bacterium
CCAAGGCAAGACAGATTGCCAGCACGGATAAAATCATACAAATCGGTCTCACGTTAACCTCCTTGAGGTGAAAGCGGGGAATAGACGCCGGATGCCGCCTCGAGCGCCACGGCCAGCTCGCACAGACCGCCTTTCAGTTTCAGCAGTTCAAGCTCCTTGGCCATGAGGTCGTCAAGGACCTGATAGAGATTGACGGCATCCAGGTTTCCTTCCTTGACGGCCCTCCGGCAGTCATCATACAGGCGCCTTTTGTCTCTTACCGCCTGGTTCAAAACGGCGACCCTGTCTTCCGTCGATCTCATATTCTCGATTATGGCCGACACCTCGGCCCTGGCCCCGAAGAGGCGGGCCATGTATTCGTCAAAGAGCCTCTGTCTCGTGGCCTTTTCTATGGCTATGTTGCCTTGATTGCGGTCGAAAACAGGCAGGCCGATGCTGACCGAAGGGCCGGTGGTTATGATCGCGCCGGTATCCCCGGCATTGAGAAGTCCGATATTTATCTTTGGAAACTGGGCGAGCACCTGCGCCCTGAGCCGTTCCTCCTGCGCCTGATAACCTTCCTTCAGGGCGACGAGGTCAAGACGCCGTTTGTCCAGGCCCTGGAGACAGGTCTTTTCCGTGAGGCGCCCAAGCAGGCGCCCAAGCCAGCCCTTGAAATCCGTATCGCCTTTGATGGTTATCCTATAGTCAGGCGGAAGGCCAAGGACCTTGTGAAGGGCGAGGGTTTCCCGCCCGACTTCACCCTTCGTCTGCTCTAAAAGAAGCCTGAACTGCTGGCAGGACGCCCTTGCCGCGTCGAGATTCAGCCTCGTCTCATTGCCCATGGCGAATGCCTTTTCAAGCGCCTTTAGCCTCTCTCCGACATCCTTCTCTCTCTCCTTGAGGAGCGAGTACTTTTTTTGGGCCCAGTACAGACGGACGAAATGGAGACGCGCGGCCTCGGCTATCTGCCACTCCTTCCAGGCTACATCCAGGGCCACCGAACGGTCTTCATGTCTTGCCGCCGCGATTTCGGCGCCTCTGGTTACGAGTGACGTGATATTCCAGTCTGTCAGCGTATTGTAGGCATTGACCGTCCCCTTTGTAGGGCCGCCTGTCGGCAGGTCAACGTCCATCGACACATTTGGGTTGGGAAGTATCCCTGATTTGAGCACTTGGGCGCTGGCAACGGCGAGCCTGTCGCGCTCTGCCTTGAGCTCTGGATTTGCAACAACGGCAAGAATCGCGGCGTCATCCATGGAAAGGCCGTTTGCGATATCAAACTTGACGGGCTTTAAAAGGGGATGGTTTAATCTGGCCGCATCCACCTTGACTGTGGCCATATCGGCGGGGCGAAGGGCCTTAGCGGCCGATTCTTTGTCAATGGGCATCGGATGATAGGCGGCGCAACCGGTAAGGATGCCCGACACGATCAGGCAGGGCCAGATATGCCGCATGTTTCTTTTTGACAAGTTAAACCCCCGTTAACGGCCGCTGCTTCAGGAAGGCCAAGATGACGCAGAAAATAACAGACAGGGGTTAACTGCTTTATTACGCTTAAATTAAATCCAGGTTAGATTTAATTTGAAATGTCTCCTACAGCTCCAGGGCCATCGCTTTTGCAACCCCGTCCTGCCGCCTCAATTTTGACATGGCGTCCTCGCTTACCTGTTCATCTGTTGTGAGGAGGATTACATTACGTCTGTGGCTCTGATCCTGACCCACCTGCATCCTCGATATGTTTACCCCGGATTCGCCGAGGCATGAGCCGATCCGCCCAATCACACCCGGTCTGTCTTCGTTGTAGATGAGAAGCATGTGTCCTTCAGGGGCCGCCTCAAGGCGGAAGTCATTTATCTTTACGATCCTCGGCTCTTTTTTCCCGAATATGGTGCCGGCGATTTCATTTGCGCCGCAGGCCGTCTTCAGCCTTATGGTGAGTAGATTGGTAAAGTCTTCCGGTGTCTCGCTCCTGGACTCGGTTACGGTTATGCCGCGCTCCTTGGCGATTATGGGCGCATTGACAAAATTCACCTCTTCTTTCAGCACCGGGGCGAGAAGCCCCTTAAGCGCGGATATGGTCACAGGTTTTGTGTCCAGATCGGCCATGTCCCCCTGGTAAAGTATGGATACCTCTTCAACAGGGCCATCGGCGAGCTGTGCGTGGAAGGCCCCTATTTTTTCAGCCAGAGTAAGGAAAGGTCCGAGCTGGGCGAGCACCTCGCCGCTTACCGAGGGCACGTTGACCGCGTTTCTGACCTCGCCCTTTGTGAGAAAGTCAGCGATCTGTCTTGCCACGGCGACAGCCACGTTTTCCTGGGCCTCTTTTGTCGAGGCCCCAAGGTGCGGGGTGCAGATGAAGTTGTCGAGCGAGAGAAGGGGATGTTCCTTTGTAGTGGGCTCATTTTCAAAGACGTCAAGGCCGGCGCCTGCGATCTTTCCGGTGGTGAGGGCCTTGTAGAGGTCCTCCTCGTTTATTATGCCTCCCCTGGCGCAATTTATTACATAGGCGCTCGGCTTCATCTTGTTGAACAGCTCTTTGTTTAAAAGACCCTTTGTCTCCTTCGTAAGCGGCGTGTGCACCGTTATATAGTCAGACACCCTAAGAAGATCGTCCATCTCCATGATTTCGACGCCCAATTTTTCCGCCATTCCTGGTATTACATGAGGGTCAAAGGCGACCACCTTCATCTTGAGCCCTTGGGCAAGCTGGGCGAGGATGCTTCCTATCCTGCCTATGCCTATGATGCCGAGGGTCTTTCCGGCAAGCTCCTGTCCCATGAAGCGTTTCTTTTCCCACTTGCCGGCCTTCATCGAGGCGGTGGCCTGAGGGATGTGGCGCGAGAGAGCGAACATCATGGCCACTGTGTGTTCAGCGGCTGAGTTTGTATTGCCTCCCGGTGTGTTCATGACGATTATGCCGCGTTTATTGCAGGCGGGTATATCCACGTTGTCGAGGCCCGAGCCCGCCCTTCCGACCACTTTGAGCCTCTTGGCGGCCCTTACCACATCGGCTGTCACCTTTGTGTTGCTCCTTATGACAAGGCCGTCGGCGTCTTCCACGGCCTTCAAAAGCTCATCAGGCGCAAGCCCCGGCCTTTCATCCACCTCAATCCCGGCGGATTTGAGTATGTCAACGCACTCCTTTGCTATCAGATCGCTTATCAAGACCTTCATTATCCGTCCCTCTCCTTATTAACTTTTTAAGCAGGCTGTTGAAAAACGTCTGTCTGTGGTATCGCCCTCAACACCCCATCTCATTTTTTGCAAAATAGGCCTGGGCCGCGGCCACACCAAGCCCGAGCTCCACAGGGTGCCCAAGAGCCTTGAGCCCGCGCTCTACGGCGGCAATTGCGATTATCATGTCCCACTCGCTCAGATGGCCCATATGCGATATGCGCAGGATATGTCCCTTGGCCTGTCCCTGGCCGCCCGCAATGGTGACCCCGT
>JAJYLJ010000157.1 GCA_021787835.1 Deltaproteobacteria bacterium
GGATCATCCAGCGCTATCTTCTCGCTCTTGGGGGCGTATAATTTCATACGCAGAAGACGAAGCTCCGTCTCAAGGCGCTCTATCTCTATATTTTGCGATTCGATTGTCGCGGCATTTTCATGAAGAATGGATTTAAGTTCTGAATTTTCTTCGCGGAGTATTGCGAGTTCAGATGGCACATATGAATATACCAAACGAGTGAAAATTTTGAAACAGAAAAAAGCGGGTTTTTACGTTACCGATGAGTAATGCAATTGTTTGTGCGCGCCGCTTTGCATAAGCGCCAGCCCGTCAAGAAGCCACCTCAGTTCGCGGGCGCTTATGCTCAGCACTTCTTTCTCCGTTTCAGGCCACCGGAACCGGTCTTTTTCAAGCCGCTTCTGCCAAAGGCAAAAGCCGTTTCTGTCCCAGTACAAGGCCTTCACCGTCGACCGCTTTCGATTGCAAAAAACAAACACGCTGCCCGAAAAAGGGTCAAGCTCCAGCCTCTCCTGCACCAGGATCGAAAGACTGTTTATCTGCTTGCGCATATCTGTCGAGCCTGCTGCCAGATATACGCTGACGCCTGAGCCATAATCCCACATCACAGGCGTGCGAGAACCTGAAGCACCGCTTCCAGCGTGGAAGGGGAAAACGCATCTGGAATCTCAACCCTGTACCGCTCATCCACAACCAGGCCTAATGCCGGACGCGTAAACAGAGCCGAGGAAACTATCTTCGGAGGGACGGCAACAAGGCATCCGGATTCGCCTTGATTCTCATGATCGAGGCGGCGCTTCCAGGCCCCGAAGCGTTCAATCGAGAGGTCTTCCTTTTTACAGTATTCCCTCTGCGTGAGACCGCTTTCTTTCCACCGCTGAACCTGGTCCGTCCAATATTTACGTCTCTCAATGCAAGTTGCTTTTTCCATGCGGGCCTCCTGATTTAGTTTTTCAGAATTAGGATGGCACGGATGATCACTTCAGCGTAAGATGCGGTTATCTAAACGCTTACCGCGCGCAAGAACGCCGGGGCCGATGGTGGCCAGTTTGGAGCGGAATCAGAGACCGGAACAAATCGGAATTGGCGGCCAGGGCCGCCGGAATCTCCGTCCACCCCTTACTCAACCTTTTTTTGTCCTTTTCTTTTCGCGTGATGCATGGTGGGGCGCGCCGCCTGCCGCAGTCGGATTGATGCCCGGGATCGGGGGCAAAAACTGATCCCCTTTTTATAAACACGGGGAAAATCCGGCCTGCCTGGGCAAAAAAAGTGATCGCTTTACGTATTTTTATTTTTTTGCGCAGATCGAGACTTTTTCTTTTTTGGCAATTTTTCTGATGGGGAAAAATTAAGAAAAGAAAAGCCGTTTAAAAAATCTGCGAAAAAAAAGGTGGAAGGACCTAACGAGAGAGCCGGAACTTCTGTGCCGCCCTTATCATCCCCTGAACCCATTCCGGCGTGCCCAGGGCATGGGTATGAGTGTATGTGGCAAAGACGTTCTTGTAGACAAGCCCGTCCATTCCATCCTCGATGCCTGCCCCCCGCTCCATCTTGAGGACGAGTTTTACCCCGGACATGCCCCGTTTGACGCGCTTCTTTATCCTTTCCGGCCTGGAATAGTGGAACTCGTGCCCTTTGAGCACCGTCCCAAGGGGGTAAAAAGGGTTTTTCGCCTGGACGCTGGCGATGCTGTAGCCATGGGCCACCGGCCTTTTTTCAAGCGTCATGACAAAGGGGAATATGCCCGCCATAGGATGCCTGGCGTCCTCCATTTGAATATTTTCTGACAGGTACATGAGCCCGCCACACTCCGCATAAACCGGAAGGCCCGCTTCCACCCTTGCCTTTAGCGCCCGGATGAAACCCCGGTTTTCTGACAGGGCCAGGACGTTTGTCTCTGGGAACCCGCCGCCTATGTAGAGGGCGTGTATCCCGGAAAAGACTTTTTTCCATGTCTGCCCGCCTTCTTCCGAAAGGGGGCTGATTATCTTTATCTTTGCGCCGGAGCGTTCAAGGACCTCCAGGTTTTCGGGGTAATAGAATTGGAAGGCCTTGTCCTGTATCACGCCTATGACGGCGCCGGAACCCCTTTTTTTCAAGCGTCCCTGCCCTTCTGTTAGCGCCCTGCCGTCCGGCATCCTCAACCGGCGGGCCTTGCGGGCGGCCGCCAGGACGCCTTCCACGTCCACCGATCTTTCTATCAGTTCGCACGCCCTCTCAAGGGCGGCTTCGGCCTCCGGGTGCTCCTTATGGGCAAGAAGGCCCATGTGCCTTTCGGAGATCACACGTCCCGCCTCCTTCAGTTTGGGCAAGGCACCAAGGACGGGCACCCCCGTGTAACTTTCTATGGCGCCCCTGAGCATGGCCTCGTGCCTTGCGCCTGCCACCCGGTTCAAAACGACACCCGCCAGCTCAAGCCCCGGGTCAAAATTTTTAATCCCCAGGACGATCGCTGCGGCAGTCCGGGTCATCTTGGAGGCGTCCATTATGAGGATAACGGGGGACTTCAGCATCCCTGCCAGGGTAGCCGTGCTCTGAGAGCCCCTAAGGTCCATGCCATCGAATATGCCCCGGTTGCCCTCTATCAGGGCCACATCGCATCCCGCCATTTGGGAGCGGCTGATGAAGGAAGGAAGGATGTTCTGGCGTCCTATAAGGAATGGGTCCAGGTTGTAACAGGGCGCGCCGGATGCCGCGCCAAGCCAGGCGGCATCTATATAATCGGGGCCCTTTTTGAAGGAAAGCGCCGACAGTCCGCGTTTCCTGAATGCGCGCACCAGTCCGAGACTGAGCGTGGTTTTGCCCGAGCCGCCACTCAGCCCGGCAACGACTATCCTTGGAATAGAAGCGGAGCTCAAATTGATTGAAGAATTTCTTATTCTTTTTTTAATAAGATTTCCCGGCTTTTGCAGCCGCAACCCTTTTAGATTTCAGCTAAAGAGGGCTGGTGAGAAAATAAAATAAAAATAAAAAAGCCCCCGGATCTCATCCGCGGGCTTTTTTTCGTACCCTTTTACTAGATCATGCCCTTTTCCCTGAGGTACTCTTCAGAGGGTATCTCAACGGAGCTGGAGCCGCCGCCATAGGAATACATGAGCTTGCCTACGTCTATCATCTCCCTCATGGCCTTCTTGACGTTATCCGCCGACTCGCCGGTCTCTGCGGATACGCCTTTTATTATGTCTTTTTCCTTTAGCTTTTTCTTGCCTTTCGCGGCCTGCACAAAAGCGAAAATCTTGTCTTTCAGCTCTTCCTTTTCCATTTTCTTGCCTGCCCTCCGGCTTTTACAGGTTTTTGTTTTGTTTTGTTTTTTTCTAGCCCGTCTTTTGCCGCGCCGTTCTTACGGACCGGCCCTCCGCTTTTAAAAGCAAAAAGGTGCGGGCGCGCCTTTTTCCGTCCTCGCGCCCGCTGCCTTTTCTTATT
>JAJYLJ010000034.1 GCA_021787835.1 Deltaproteobacteria bacterium
CAAGCGGGGTGGGCGTTATGGCCGTAACATCTATGTATTTCCCGTCAGGTCTGCCCTTGAGTCTCTCCAGGACCTTGGCATAGTCAATCTTCGCCACATAGTGCCCGTATGGAAGCAGCTCTTCCTTGTCGAGCCCTATCTCTTCGCTCAATTGATACACGGTCTTCATGTTCGCTTCCGCCGCCTCGGCGATCTGCCAGTCCTTCATCTTGGTTGGATCAAGTTGCATAAAATCTTCCTCCTGTTAGAATTCTAGGCTGAAATTATAAAAGCCGTAGTTGTATTGTTGTCGTAATCGTCATGTAATTTTTATTGGTAACTGAATACAGAGCTGTTTGTCAATTCTCAAACCTGATTCAACAGGCTTGGTAATTTATTTTGATAATAGAAATAGACCCGTCGAGACCAAATCCAAGACGCATCGAAATGGCGACCGCAGCATTAAGGCAGGGGCAAATCGTCGTCTACCCCACTGACACCTGCTACGCAATAGGAGCGGATATACTAAACAAAAAGGCCATAGAACGCATATATCAACTAAAGGCCGTGCCAAAAACCACTCCGTTTAGTTTCGTGTGTTCAGACCTCGGCAACATAAGCCATTATGCCCATGTAACAGACTGGGCTTACAGGATATTAAAAAAATATCTGCCCGGGCCCTACACCTTTATTCTGGAAGGCTCAAGAGAAGTGCCGAAGATGATGCTCACAAAACGCCATACCGTTGGGATACGCATTCCGGATCACCCTGTATGCATGAGCATAGTAAGGGCACTGGGAAACCCAGTCATAAGCACGTCGGTAAGGGCGACAAGCGGTCCGATCTGGTCTGATCCGCAAGAAATCAGGGAGGCCATAGGCAAAAGAGTTGAAATAATCGTGGACAGCGGCATCATCCAGCCCGAGCCGTCCAGCGTAATCTCGCTTATAAATGACGAGCCGGTTGTCTTGAGGATGGGCAAGGGGGATATATCCGCTTTTGCATGACTTAAAGACTCACCACCCCATTGATACAAGTTTTCAATTCATGTCTTCGCGGACCGTCAGGTCCTTGCCGGCCCTAAAGACGATACGCCTGCCTGGCCGGCACGAGACGGTCTTGCGGTTTCTGGGGTTTACAAATTCACGCCCTTTTTGCGGGCGGGCCACAAAGCTTCCAAGGCCTCTCAATTCGATTCTTTCGCCGTTTTTTAAGGCGTTCGCGATAGAGTCAAACACAATATCGGCCACCCTGTCCAAGTCCTTCTTAAAATGCCCCGGAAGGGCGGCGTGGAGCCTTGCGACGATATCGCCCTTCAATAATGTTTTTGAAGGATTTTTACCACCCATACGGCAGAGAATAAGAAGGGCGCGGGTTGACGGACACCAAAAGTCTTTCCGCGATATTTAAAATGCCCTGGGCACCCCCTTCCTCAAAGATCGCCCTTAAAATGGACATCCGGTCCTTTTCCGGATAAACAAGCCGGGGCTCCCCCTTGATCCCTGCCAATCTGGCCGCCTCGTCGATGGCTACGCTAAAATTCCCAAGTTTGTCAACAAGTTTGTGATCGAGCGCCTGGCGTCCTGAAAAAATACGCCCGTCGGCCAGCGGCTCGACCTGTCCTACGGGCAACTTGCGGCCGGCGGCGACTGCCGCGATAAATTGCTTGTGTATGTCGTCCATGACGCCGGAAATGACCTTGACCTCCTCGGGGGAGGGATCGCGGTTTATAGGCCCGAGGTCCTTCAGGGCGCCGCTTTGCAGCACATTCAGCTTTATGCCGAGTTTTTCCATAAGGGCGCCTATATTGGGCAGCTTCATGATGACCCCTATGCTGCCGGTAAGCGTGCCGGGATCGGCGATAATCTCCCGCGCTCCGACCGCGGCATAATATCCGCCCGATGCGGCCACTGTACCAAGCGAGGCCACCACCGGCTTTTTCTGGTCACACCTCCTGATCTCCTCGAATATCTCCTGCGAGGCGCCCACAGCCCCGCCCGGGCTGTCTATCCTCACTATGATAGACTTGATGTGCGGGTCCTGGCCGAACTTCCTGAGGGCCTTGAGCGTGGGCTCGGACTCGGAGATGACGCCTTTGATATCCACCACCCCTATTTCGTCGCCCGAACCGATGACCGGCCCCATGACATTTGGCCTCACCATCCAAAATATCAGCAAAAAAAAGGCTGCCGCCGAAAAGACCGCAAGCCCTCCTATGGTGGCCAAGACTATGAGCAAGGTGCTGCGGGACCCGCTCCTTGCGCCTGGTTGGGCGTTATCCATAAAGAACTACTCCCCGCGCCCCTCTGCTTTAGAGCGGGCGATGCCCTGTTGAACAAGCTCTTCCTGGAGGAGACTGCCAAGGGTGGCGGCCCCCCGCTTGCCGCCGCCCGATGAGTATTCCTCAAAATAAGACCTCTCGGAGTCCTCGTTTATACGCTTGACGGAAAGCCCTATACGCCTTTCGAGCGGGGCCACGTGGATGATCTTGGCGGTGACGTCTGAACCCACCTCGAACATGCCAACCGGTGTCTTTACCTTGCTTGACGAGAGCTCGGAGACATGAATCAGGCCCTCGATACCCTCTTCTATCTCGACAAACACGCCGAAGTCAGTCACGTTCGTCACCTTGCCCGTGACAATGCCGCCTATTGGATAGCGCTCGGCCACGGTCGTCCAGGGATCTGGATGGAGCTGCTTTACGCCCAGCGAAAAGCGCTCTTTCTCCTTGTCAACATTAAGCACCACCGCCTGGATACGGTCGCCCTTTTTATACAGCTCGCCGGGATGATTGATCTTTTTGCTCCATGACAGGTCCGAAACGTGCACGAGTCCGTCTATGCCCTCTTCTATTCCAATAAAGACCCCGAAATCGGCCACGTTCTTGACCGTGCCTTCTATAACGGTGCCCACAGGATAACGCTCCTCCACCAGATCCCACGGATTGGGCTCTATCTGTTTGAGCCCCAATGAAATCCGCTTTGCGTCCGGATCCACCTTGAGCACGACCGCTTGAACCCTGTCGCCCGCCTTTAAAAGCTGCGACGGGTGGCGGATACGCTTTGTCCATGACATCTCGGAGACGTGAACAAGGCCCTCAATACCCTCTTCAAGCTCTACAAAGGCGCCGTAATCGGTAATGCTCACCACCTTGCCCTCGACCCTTTCGGTAACCGGATACTTCTCTGCGGCGCGCACCCAAGGGTCTTCGGTAAGCTGCTTGACGCCAAGAGACACCTTCTCGTTCTCGGGCGTATAGCTCAAGACCTTCACCTTTATATGATCCCCCACATGGAAACACTTTGAAGGATGCTCTATGCGCCCCCACGATATGTCGGTTACATGCAAAAGGCCGTCTATTCCGCCTATATCCACAAACACGCCGTAATCCGTAATATTTTTTATAATCCCCTCGCGCGTCTCACCCTCTTTCAAGGACAAAAGGGTCTGTTTTTTCTTTTCGTCACGCTCCTTTTCCATAAGGGCCCTGCGGGATACGACCACATTTTCCCTCTTCTGATTGCACTTAAGGATCAGACAGTCTATGACCTCTCCGATCAAACGGTCAGGATCACTTACGGGCCTGATATCCACCTGGGAAAAAGGCAAAAACGCCTTAACTTCGCCCCTTTTCTCCCCAAGCACGACGGAAAGCCCCCCTTTGACCCTTGACGATATTGTCCCCCTCACCGGACTGCCTTCTTCATATGCCCTTGAAATGTCGTTCCATATTTGACGGCGCAAGGCCTTGGAATGCGAGATGGTGAGCCTGCCGTCAAGGGGATTCCAATGCTCCACCAGTATCTCGATGGTATCGCCAGGGGAAACGGTGACCTCTCCATCCTCGCCCATGAATTCAGAGACAGGTATGCGCCCTTCTGATTTATAACCCACGTCAACCATGACATGCTCTTTGTCTATGCGAACAACCTTGCCCTTTATGGTCTCGCCAGCCTGAAAGGTCTTGAAACTCTCCTCGAACAGGTCTTCGAACTGCCCCATGTCGCCCGCCTCATCAAAAAAACCCTCTTTTCCCCGCCCGTTATTGCTAGACGCAGCCGCCTGACCGGCGGTTGCGGTTGGAGCCTGTTGCTGTGTTGGCTCAACTACTTTTTCCATTATGGATTCCCCCTGACAAATAGATTAACTTCTTATAACAGGCGGATGTGTAAAATTCAATGGCGGACGGGTGGGTATGGCAAATATGTCAAAGAGGTCTTGTTAATGACACGGTTACGGCTTATCCTTAAAAAATTCATAAAACAGACCTCATGGAGCAAAATTTCCTTGTTGAATTGATTTCAAAGATGCAGACACCCCCCATTGCCGTATGCCTAGTAAGCGGCGGGCTCGACAGCTGTGTAACCGCCGCCATCGCCATAAAGACCTGCCGTCCGGCCTTTCTTCACGTCAACTACGGCCAGCTCACAGAACAGCGCGAGCTCAAGGCCTTTTACAGCATTGCCGATTTCTTCGGCGTGAAGGACCGCCTGATCGTGGACATCTCCCACCTCAAGGCTATAGGCGGCTCGGCCCTTACAGACCCCGGCATACCCGTACCGCTCGATTCGCATGGAAGACCCGGGATCCCCATAACCTATGTCCCCTTCAGGAACACCCACCTGCTCGCAATAGCTGTATCCTGGGCAGAAGTAATAGGGGCGCGTTACATATTTATTGGGGCGACCGAGGTGGACAGCTCAGGATATCCTGATTGCCGTGAGACATATTTCCGCGCCTTTAACAGCCTTATAAAGGAGGGGACCAGACCTGAAACAAAGATCGAGGTGATAACCCCTATAATCAGGTACACCAAAAGACAGGTGGTGGAAGAGGGCCTCAGGCTCGCGGCACCCCTTCACCTTACCTGGTCGTGCTATAAAAACGAAGACAAGGCCTGTGGAAGGTGCGACTCATGCGTATTGCGCCTCAAGGGGTTTAAGTCCTGCGGACAGACCGACCCAATAGAGTATGTGGAATACGGGGGCCGGACATGAGCCGGCTTTTTGAGTGCAAAAGATGCGGCCACTGCTGTCATGGCGAAAGCACTGTCTCGATCCAAAAGGACGAGCAGGGCCGGATCGCGGCCTATCTCGACCTTGAATTGGACATATTCCTCAATAAATTCTGTGTGAAAAAGGGCGCAAGGATCGAAATGAGGGCGACGGACGGCCACTGTGTCTTTTACGGCGGCGACGGTCTGTGCGCCATTCACCCGGTAAAGCCGGCGCCGTGCAGGATATGGCCCCTGCACAGAAGCATACTTGATGACCCTATGGCATGGGAGGCCATAAAGGCCGACTGCCCCGGCTTTCCCGAGGGCTCGGCCTATGAGAAGATATGCGAACTCATAAGGAGCCACGATGCCGAAGACTGAACCGGACAAATCAAGGGCGTTTATAACATGCCCGTTCAATCTCATTGTAAATAATTACCTGGGGAAGATACTGAGCGAGCGGCTAAGCCCCGAAATAGCCCTCAACGGAACGATCCTGGACGAGTTCAAGACCCAGAGCTTCAGACGCGTAGCCCGCATCTTCAAGAAAGAAGGCATCCCCTGTACAGTTCACGCACCGTTTACAGACATATCAATAGGGGCCGTCGACAAAAAGGCCAGGGCGCTGGCTGTCGAAAGGCTTAAAAAGGCGCTGGACATAGCGGCGGCTTTCGGGGCGTGCTCGATGGTCTTCCATACAGGATTCGATGAAAGGCATTACCTGGGGTTTAAGGACCTGTGGCTCGAAAACGCCAAGGCCTCGCTGGACACGCTCTGCGCAGAGGCCGAATATCGCAAGGTGCCCATCATGCTTGAAAACGTCTTTGAGCCCTCGCCTGATATCCACATGGCCCTATTCGCCGCGGCCGAGGCCAAGACACTGGGTTTTTGCCTGGACATAGGTCATGTAAGGGTATTTTCAAAGACAAGCCTGGCCGCCTGGCTTGAAGCGCTCTGGAGGCGCATCGAACAACTCCACCTCCACGACAACCTCGGGCAAAAAGACGATCACCTGCCAATCGGCGCTGGCGTGCTTGATTTTGATGCGCTCATCTCTTTCTTGTCCTCGAAGGGGACGAGTCCGCTTATAACCCTGGAGCCCCACAGGGAAGAAGACCTGGCGCAGGCCATTCAAGGGTTGAACGGCCTGCTGGCAAGGTTTCCGGCATTCAAACCAAGGCTCCCGTCAAGGCCTCTTCCATAACCTTAAGCGGGGCCTTTAGGCCCGTCCAGAGCTCAAACTGGCCGGCCGCCTGATAGATGAGCATTTTAAGACCATTTATCGTCTTGCAGCCCGCCTTCCCGGCCTCTTTTAAGAACCTGGTCTCGACAGGGGCGTAAACGATGTCCATGGCCGCCAACGCCCCCCTGAACACACTGGCGTCCATTAACGGGGTCTCGTCCTCATGGGGGCGCATCCCGACGGACGTCGCATTTATAATGATCTGCGCCCCGAATCCGCCTATCCCGTCAAGACTAGACCAGTTCAAGCCGAACGCCTCGGCCAGGGCCCTGGCCCGTCCGGGCGTCCGGTTCGCCACATGAACCACCGCACCCTTCTCTACAAGCCCGGCGCAGACGGCCCTTGCGGCACCTCCGGCCCCAAGGACGATGACCTTGCGGTCCTTTACTGGAATAACATCCTCGATGGCGGACACTGCCCCCGCATAGTCTGTATTTGTCCCAAAAAGACGTCCGTTCCGGTTTAAAATAGTGTTGACCGCCCCGATCTTTTGCGCGACAGGGTCTATCTCGTCAAGAAAGGACAAAACAGCCTCCTTGTGCGGGATCGTGACGGAAAGGCCCTTTACGCCAAGAGCCCTTACGCCGCCAAGGCAGGCGGCCAGATCGATCACGTCAAAGGCAAGATACACGGCGTTTAAGCCAAGGGTGTCGAACGCGGCGTTTTGCATGGCAGGGCTAAGGCTGTGGCCTACCGGGTGCCCGATGATGCCGTAGAGACCTGTCTTTGCATCGGGCGCCGCCTTCACTTTCCGGCAGCCTCTATCCTGGCCTTCGTCCAATTGAGAAGGCCTCCGGCGGCCAGTATGAATCTATCCCTTTCGGACAGCTCGAGGCCGAGCGCTATCGTCAGGCCGTCGCCCGCCTTGGCCTCTATCACATCCAGGCCGCCGAGAAGGGCGCGCCGCAGGCCGGAAACGACCAGCACATCGCCCGGCCCTATCGCCTCATAATCAAGAGGGTCAATAAAAACCAGCGGGACTATGCCGAAATTTATCAGATTCGCCTTGTGTATCCTTGCAAAGCTTTTCACGATCTTTGCGCGCACCCCTAAGTATCTAGGCGCAAGGGCCGCGTGCTCCCTCGATGAGCCCTGACCATAATTAACACCCCCCACGATCGCGCCACTTCCAGCCCCCCTGGCCCTTGCCGGAAACTCGGGGTCAATGGATGAAAAGACATATTCGCTTATAGCCGGAATATTGCTGCGAAGCGGCAGTATCTTGCTGCCGGCAGGCATTATGTGATCCGTGGTTATGTTGTCTCCAAGCTTCAAAAGGACCTGCACCCTTAAGTCGTCCGGCAGCGGGTCGAACTCTGGAAGCGGTTTTATGTTGGGGCCGCGGATGACCTCGATGCCGCCTCCGTCATCAGGAGGAGGGATTATGCCGCTGTCGTTTATCTCAAATCTTTTTGGAGCGAGGTGCGTCCGGCGCACGGCCGGTCCAAGGTCCCTTGGATCGGTTATGACGCCCCTTACCGCAGAGGCGGCCGCAGTCTCGGGACTGCACAGATACACCTGATCGTTCTTGGTCCCGCTCCTTCCGGAGAAATTCCTGGTAAATGTCCTGAGCGAAATGGCGCCCGTGGCAGGGGCCTGTCCCATGCCGATACACCCGAGGCAGCCTGACTGGTGTATCCTGGAACCGGCCCTCACAAGAGACAGGAGCACACCGTTCAAGTCTGCGTTTTCAAGTACCTGCAGGCTTCCCGGATTTATCTCAAAGCTAACGTCCTGGTGTATCTTCTCGCCCTCCAGCACACTTGCGGCAACGGCAAGGTCCCGATACGACGAATTGGCGCACGAGCCTATCAACACCTGCGAGACGGGTCTTCCGGCGACCTCACGGACAGGCACCACATTATCAGGGGAGGAAGGGCAGGCAATCATGGGCTCAAGGCCCGAAAGATCAATCTCTATAACTTCACCGTAGTCTGCGTCATGGTCTGGCTCGATCTCCTCCCATACATGAGTCCTTCCCTGGGCCTCCAGAAACGCCCTTGTCTGCTCGTCGGAGGGAAACACCGAGCTCGTCGCCCCGAGCTCCGTCCCGAGGTTGGCGATGGTCGCCCTATCGGGCACGGTAAGCGTGGAAAGGCCGGGGCCGAAATATTCCATCACCCTGCCCACGCCGCCCTTTACGGTAAGACGCCTTAAAAGTTCGAGTATCACATCCCTGGCCGACACCCAGGGTCTGAGCGCACCCTTTAAATGGACTCCGGTCACATGGGGCATTCTGAGATAAAAAGACTGGCCCGCCATGGCCATGGCGACATCGAGCCCCCCTGCTCCTATTGCGAGCATGGATGCGCCGCCGGCCGTGGGCGTATGACTGTCGGAGCCGATTAGCGTCTTGCCCGGAGCGGAAAAGCGCTCGAGGTGCACTTGATGGCATATGCCGTTTCCGGGCCTTGAGAAATAGATGCCAAACCTTGCCGCGATGGATCTCAAAAACCTGTGGTCATCCGCGTTTCTGAAATCGGACTGCAAGAGGTTGTGATCCACATAGCTTACACAAAGCCCCGCACGTACCCTCGGGATACCTATGGCCTCAAACTCCAGACAGGCCATAGTGCCGGTGGCGTCCTGCGTCAGGGTCTGATCCATGCGGATAGCTATCTCAGAGCCAGGACTCATCTGCCCCTCAACAATATGCCTGGAAATGATCTTTTCAGTAACCGAAAGCCCCATCCCAAAACTCCTGTCTGTCAAATATTTACAGGCCATTATATGTACCTTAACGCCGACAGGCAAGCACTGCAAAAAAATCGGCTGGTCCATGGCATCCGATTTTAAGCAAGGGGCGGGAAAGACACTTTTGCATGATGCGTACCCTTTGAAGTTGCCAAAACGTCTTAAGCTAACTAATATGTCTTCACATCACAACGGCGCTGGCCTAAAGATTAAAATAAACGATAGATTAAAGGATATCTTGAACATGCGCGACAGGGCCTTAAGGGCATTGGGAGACGCATTCAGGGGGCTGACATCAGCCAAGGGCGCCCATGAAATTCAGCTTCCGGCCTCGCATCAGCTGATGCAGCCAAAAGAAAGGATTCATGGCGACCTGGCGAGCAACCTCGCGCTCGTCTCGGCGTCTTGCCTTGGCCGCCCGCCCCGCGAGATCGCGGCCTCCATCGCCGAGGTGCTTAGAGCCGACCCCCTTTTCGAAAGGGTCGAGGTGGCTGGTCCGGGCTTTATAAACCTCTTCATTTCACCAAGATGCTGGCGGGAAAATCTACTGGAAATCTACAGGCAGGGCGCCTCGTTCGGAACCTGCCAGGCAGGAGAGGGGACAAAGGTACTTTTGGAATTCGTGAGCGCCAACCCGACCGGCCCTCTCCATGTAGGGCACGGACGGGGAGCGGCGGTCGGCGACTCGCTTGGACGCATCCTTAAGGCGGCCGGCTTCGAGGTCGAGAAGGAGTACTACATAAACGATGTCGGCAACCAGATGAATACGCTCGGCGCATCCGTGTATCTTCGCTACCAGGAACTCTTCGGCCGCAAGGTCGATTTTCCGAAGGAATACTACCAGGGCGACTACATAACGGATATCGCCAAAGATATCGTTTCGGCGAAGGCGGACGCGTTTCTTGACAAGCCCATGGGGTCATGCCTTGATTTTTTTGTAAAAACCGCTGTTGACGACATATCGGCCGGCATCAAAAAAGACCTCGACGACTTTGGAGTGAGTTTTGACAACTGGTTCAGCGAAAGGATCATCCACGATTCAGGGCTCATCGAAAAGACCATACGCGAGCTAAGCGAGATGGGCCATATATACGAAGAAGACGGCGCCCTGTGGTTCAGGGCCACGGCCTTCGGAGATGAAAAAGACCGAGTGGTCAGGCGCTCAAACGGGGTGCTCACCTACTTTGCCGCCGACATGGCATACCACAGACACAAGCTCGAAAGGGATTACGGCCTCCTGGTGGACATATGGGGTGCAGACCACCACGGTTACGTCCCAAGGGTCAAGGCGGCCATAAAGGCCCTTGGCTACGCCGAGGACAAATTAAAGGTCCTTCTAGTGCAATTCGTAAGTCTCATGGAAGACGGAAAGACCAAATCCATGTCAACGCGCTCGGGAGAATTCGTCACTCTTCGCGAGGTGCTTGACGAGGTGGGAAGAGATGCGGCAAGATTCATGTTCCTCACAAGGAAATCAGACAGCCATCTGGACTTTGACCTCACCCTGGCCAAGAAAGAGGGACAGGAAAACCCTGTCTATTATGTGCAATACGCGCACGCAAGGCTCTGCAGCATCCTGAAAAACGCGGAAGAACTGGACATAAACCCGGCAAAATCCTATGATGGTGTCAATACGGACCTTCTTGCGACACAGGAGGACCTCGATCTATTAAAACACCTGGACGCCTTCCAACAGGTTGTCAGAGAAAGCGCCGTCGCCCTCGAGCCACACAGGATCAGTTATTATCTCACCGAACTTGCCGGGCTGTTTCACAATTATTATGCTAAAAACAGATTTATAGGCGAGGACAGGGGGCTTACGTTTGCAAGGCTGCTTTTGGCCGACACCACAAGGCAGGTTCTGGAAAACGCCCTTGGGCTTTTAGGGGTCTCGGCCCCCAAACAGATGTAAATATAGAGGTGTTGACATGGCACGGACAGAAAAGAAAATCCAATTTCAATTGAGCTGGGGCGGCCTGGCTGCGGTCGCCGTATCCACTGTGTGCGTATTGCTGTGGGCCTTTGTGCTGGGCTTCTGGAGCGGCAAAAAAATGGCGGAACACAACGCCACCCTTTCCGTGCAAAATGCCGCCCAGCAGCCGCAGCAGCAAGAAGAGGCCAAAAATATCTCACAGCCGGCAAATATGCCCCCCTTAAGGCCTCCGGGGACAGCCACAGGCCCATCCGCCAGTCTTAATAAACCTGCCGAAACAACGGCCGGTCCGGCGCAAGGGCAGCCGCCATCCGGAGAAGAGGGGCTGGCGGCAAAAGAGAATGCGGGCCCATCGGAAGGCGGGGTGCAAAGTGGTCCAAAAGGCGCCACACCTTCGGCTCCAGCCCCTGAACAGGCGGGCGGCGGCCCTTCCAGGCCTGAAAAGGCCAAGGAGGCAGCTGCGTCGAGCAGGCCCCCGGTCAAGGCCGAGCGAGTTAAACCGGAAGGCGGTGCGGAAAAGGAGGTCTCTTCAACGGCCGAACAAAAACAGCCTGCCGCAAAAAACGCCTCAAAGGCCGCCCATTCAACGGCCGCACGGAATTTAACGGCCGCAAAAGGCGGCCCTCACAAAGAGGCCAAGACAAAGACCGCCGAAGGCGCGGCCAAGCCTCCTGCCGTAACTGCAAAAACCAGCGCGAAGGAAGGGGCGGCCGGCTCGTATTATGCGCTTCAAATAGGGGCGTACAAAGAAAAAAAACATGCCGAGATAGAACGCGTGCGCCTTGAGGCAAGGGGATATAAGGCGCAGATCAGGAGTACGGATATAGGCTCGCCAAAAGGCGTGCTGCACAGGGTATATTTAGGGCACTTCAAGACGCCGGAAGAGGCCAAAACATTCGCCAAAACCCTGCATAAAAAAGACGGGATCGAATCATACATGGTGATGATCAAGGAATAACGCAGGAGGATGATACGCAAGGCCAGGATAAACGACGTAAAAGCCATGCATGTCCTGTTGAATTACTTTGCAGGACAAGGGCTGCTGCTCCCGCGCTCGCTAAGCGAACTCTATGACCACCTGAGAGATTACCTGGTCTTTGAGTCCGGGGATGGCGATGTCGCAGGAGTCGTAGCCCTCCATATCGTGTGGGAGGATCTTGCCGAGATCAGATCGCTTGCGGTCGAAGAGGCCTATCAAAGACAGGGGATAGGGAGAGAGCTGATTCACCAGTGTCTGTCGGAGGCCGCGCTACTCGGCATCCACAATGTCTTCACCCTTACCTATCAACCTGGATTCTTTAAAAGACTGGGGTTTAAGCTGGTCGATAAGGCGGCCTTGCCCCACAAGATATGGGCCGACTGCGTAAAATGCCCCAAATTCCCTGACTGCGACGAGTCGGCGCTGCTAACGGAGCTTTAAAAAGACAAGACATGATAAATCAAATACTCTACAAACTGTTCGGCACCAAACATGACCGTGAAATAAAAAAAATAGCACCTCTGATAGCCCGCATAAACGATCTCGAAAAAGAGATTTCCGCCCTTGCGGACGAAGGACTCAAGACAAAGACCTCTGAATTCAAGGAAAGGTTCGGGCACGGCGAGACGCTTGACGGGCTTTTGCCCGAGGCCTTTGCCGTGGCCCGCGAGGCCTCGAAAAGGGTGTTGGGGCTGAGGCCCTATGATGTGCAACTCATTGGCGCAATCGTACTGCACAAGGGCAAGATAGCGGAAATGAAAACGGGCGAAGGCAAAACCCTCGTGGCTACCATGCCCGTATATCTAAACGCCCTTACGGGACGAGGCGTCCATGTGGTTACGGTAAACGACTATCTTGCCAAACGCGACTCGGAATGGATGGGCAAGATTTACAGGTTTCTTGGCCTCGAAGTCGGAGTAATAGTGCACGACCTCGACGACGCCGAGCGGAAGGCCGCCTATCTGGCCGATGTCACTTACGGAACAAACAACGAGTTCGGCTTTGACTACCTAAGAGACAACATGAAATACTCCCTTGAAGACATGGTGCAGAGGGATTTTTACTACGCAATAGTTGACGAGGTGGACAGCATCCTGATAGACGAGGCCCGCACCCCACTCATCATCTCCGGCCCGTCCGAAGAGTCGACCGATCTCTACTACAAGGTCAACCATATCGCCCCTCACCTGAAACGTGAGACGGACTACACCGTAGACGAAAAGGCCAAGACCTCGACACTTACCGAAGAAGGTGTCGCAAAGTGTGAAAAGCTTCTGCATATAAAAAATCTCTACGATCCTTCTCAGACCGAGATATTGCATCACGTGCAGCAGGCACTAAGGGCGCACAGTCTCTTCCAGAGGGATGTAGATTACATAGTGAAGGACGGCCAGGTCATTATCGTGGATGAATTCACGGGCCGCCTGATGCCGGGCAGGCGTTACAGCGACGGGCTGCATCAGGCCTTGGAGGCCAAGGAAGGGGTCAAGATAGAAAACGAGAATCAGACCCTTGCCTCTATAACCTTTCAGAACTACTTCCGCATGTACGAAAAGCTGGCCGGTATGACAGGCACCGCCGAGACCGAGGCGGCTGAATTCTATAAAATATACAAGCTCGACGTGGTGGTTATCCCGACGCACAAGCCAATGATCCGGCAAGACTATCCGGACCTCGTGTTCAAAACCGCAAAGGAAAAATTCGCGGCCGCCGCAACAGAGATCAAGGAGCTCCACGAAAAAGGCCAGCCGGTGCTGGCCGGCACCACCAGTGTGGAAAAGTCCGAGCAATTGTCCGGTCTCTTGAAAAAAATGGGCATACCGCACGAGGTCTTGAACGCCAAATATCACGAACGCGAGGCCGAGATCGTCGCACGGGCGGGCGAGAAGGGCATGGTGACCATCGCCACGAACATGGCGGGCCGCGGCACCGATATAGTGCTTGGCCCAGAGGTGCCAAGCCTCGGAGGCCTCCATATACTCGCCACGGAACGCCATGAATCAAGACGCATAGACAACCAGTTGAGGGGCCGCTCCGGCCGCCAGGGAGACCCGGGCTCATCCAGATTCTATCTGTCCCTCGAAGACGATCTTCTGCGCATCTTCGGCTCCGACCGCATTTCAACCATTATGGACAAGCTGGGCATGGAAGAAGGCGAACCCATAGAACACTCTATGCTCACCAAGGCCATAGAAAACGCCCAGAGAAAGGTGGAGGGCCACAACTTTGAGATAAGAAAGCACCTCCTTGAGTACGATGACGTAATGAACAAACAAAGAGAGGTGATCTACAGCCAAAGAAAACAGATACTGAGAGGGGAGGGCCTGAGAGAAGACGTCCTTGGCTTTGCCGAAGACGTCGCTTCAAACCTTGCAAGCACATATGCAAACGAAAAAACGCCCCCTGATGAATGGGACTGGCGCGCGCTTGAGGAAAGATTCGCGGGCCAATTCGGCATCAACTTTGATATCAGCCAAGAAGACAGGCAGATCATCGGTCTTGCCGCACTGGAAGAGCATCTTGCCTCCACCCTGAAGTCCGCCTATGAAAAACAGATTGAACGCTTCGGTGAAGAGATGGGCCACGTTGAGCGGTTTATTATGCTTCAAACCCTGGACAACCTGTGGAAGGACCACCTTCTCAACATGGACTACTTAAGGGACGGGATCGGACTCAGGGGCTACGGGCAAAAGGATCCTCTGCAGGAATATAAAAGAGAAGGCTATGACATGTTCGTGGCCCTGCTCCAATCATTCCACGAAGAGACACTTAGCCTGTTATTGCGGGTGAGGCCGGCGCAGGAGGCCAAGATGGCCGAACTCGAGGCTGAGCGCCAGAAAAAACAGGGTGAACTCAAATATAGTCACGGCGACGAGGAAAAACCATCACCGGTGAGGCGCACCACGAAAAAGGTCGGCAGGAACGACCCTTGTCCTTGCGGAAGCGGCAAAAAATATAAAAAATGCTGCGGGAAAGACAAATAATCATGAATATAAAGGGATTTCTTGGATCGGCCGTAAGTGCAGGCATCAAATACAAGGGGCGGGCGGACCTGGGGCTTATCTTTTCCGCGGCGCCCTCGGTCGCCGCCGCGGTCTTCACTCAAAACGAGGTAAAGGCAGCCCCTGTTATCGCCGGGATCAGGCGCCTGAAAGATGGCCCTCCATACGTCAGGGCCATTTTGGTTAACAGCGGCAACGCAAACGCCTGTACAGGCCCCCAGGGCCTTGCTGACGTCGAGGCGGCAAAATCCATGACTGCAAGCGCTCTTGGCGTAAATCCCGAGGATATCCTGATAGCGTCCACCGGCGTAATAGGAAGACATATGCCGATGGGGAGGATCAGGGACGCCATCCCTGCATTAAGCGCCGGACTGAATGAATACGGGCTCGACGACGTGGCCAGGTCCATGCTCACGACCGATACAGTGGAAAAAAAAGCCACAAGGCAGATCGAGATAAATGGCGCGGCGGTCAAAATCGCCGGCATGGCCAAGGGCGCCGGCATGATAGGGCCAAGGCTTGGCCCGCCCCAGGCGACCATGCTCGCCTTTATCCTCACGGATGCCGCGATGGAGCCGGCCTTCGCCCAGAAGGCCTTGAGCCATGCAGCCGGGGAGACCTTTAACCGCATAATAATAGACGGGGATACAAGCACCAACGACACGGTATTTTTCCTTGCAAACGGACTTGCAGGCAATACCAAAATAAGCGGCGGCGGCCCTGGAGAGACCTTCCTTCTTGCGCTAAAAGGACTCATGCAAGAACTCGCTGTCCAGATCGTGGCTGACGGCGAGGGTGTCACAAAGATCGTCACCGTCACGGTAAGTGGGGCAAGAAGCCCTGAAGAGGCGGATGCGATGGCAAGGACGATCGCCGCGTCTCCGCTTGTAAAAACCGCGTTCTTCGGAAACGACCCCAACTGGGGCAGGGTTCTGGCGGCTGCGGGAAGGGCTGGCTTCAGCCTGGACCAAAACCTGATGGATATTGCCATAAACGGTATAGAAATAGTAAAAAACGGACAGGGACTGGGAGACGAGGCAGAGGCAAGGGCAAAAAAGATCATGCTTGGAAAGAGGTATGAACTAAGGCTGGATGTCGGCCTTGGCGGGGCCAGGGCGAGCATCCTGACATCAGATCTATCCATGGATTATGTCCGCATCAATGCAGATTACCGCACCTGAAAAACCAAAACGCGACAAAATCGCCCAAGGGACCATCGGTACCCTTGCGATCGAAATACAGGCCCTGCACGAGATATCCCTGCTTATCGGCTCCGCCGTATTTTTTGGCAAGACCATGTCCGAGATATTCCGTGTGCTCCACGACACGCTCCATATGGAACGGGCGACCCTTGTGCTCCTTGACCAGACCGGAGAGCGTCTGATAATAAGAAAGTCCTACGGCCTGACAAAAGAAGAGGAGCAAAGGGGCGTTTACGGTCTCAATGAAGGGATCACGGGCCAGGTATTCCGCACGCGCTCGCCTTTCGTGGTGCCAGACATAAAAAAAGAACCTCTTTTCCTGAACAGGACCAAGGCCAGGGACAACCTGATAACAAAAGAGAAGATCTCCTTCATAGGTGTTCCGGTGATATTGTCCGGGGAGCCGGTGGGTGTCCTGACGGTTGACAGGCTCTTCGGACCAGAGGTCTCGTTTGAAGAAGATGTTCGCTTTCTTACGGTGGTGGCGGCCCTTATAGCCCAATTCCTGAGCCTTCATCAGGCGATACACAAAAAAGAGGAAAGCCTTATCGAAGAAAACCGCTCTCTCAAGGCCGAACTCAAGGGAAGATACGCGCGCCACAATATCATAGGCAGCTCCAAGGCCATGCACGAAGTGCTCCTGGCCGTAGAAAAAGTGGCGCCGACGCGGGCCACGGTCTTGATACTCGGAGAGTC
>JAJYLJ010000158.1 GCA_021787835.1 Deltaproteobacteria bacterium
TCATAGTATTCGGAGACATAGAAGATGGCCACTTCCGTCGCGATCCCGATGATCATCGTCATTCCCATCATGGCGGAGATGTTCAGCTCCGTCCCCGTGATGAACAGCCCTATAAACACCCCCATGACGGCCATAAGGGTGGTTGCCAGGATGGCCGAGGCCACCCGGAAACTCTCATATAGGTAGAGCAGCAAAAGGAAAATGAGCGCAACGGCGGCGGCAAATACCGCCATGAGGCCGGCAAAGGCAATCTGCTGCTGTTTATAAAGGCCGCCAAGGCTGTAATATACCCCTTTTGGGAAAAGTCCGGGACGGGCCAGGACCCTTTTTACGTCCCTCATTGTCGAGCCCATGTCCCTTCCACTTATTCTGCCGGTGACCCTGATCATCCTTTTCAGGTTATCGCGCGTTATCTGAGGCTGCCCGGTGATGGTTGTTATGGTGGCTATCCTTCCAAGTGGAAAGAGATGGCCATCCGGGGCCCGAAGCTGAAGCTTGCGCAGTTCATCTTCGGTTTTCCTGAATTTCTGCGGTATCCATACCCTCACCCCCACCATCTTGGGTCCTTGTTCTATCCTGGTGGTCACAAGGCCGCTCATAAGGGCATTAAGGTCAGCGGTGACTGCTCCAGGGTCCACCCCTTCAAGCGCCGCTTTTACGCGGTCCACCTTTATATCCAGAGCGTCGCCTGCCAGTTTGATCCCGTCGTTCACATCAACCACGCCCGGAATCTTGCTTATCATGTCCGCCACTTTCGGGCCAAGCTGCCCAAGGACCTTGCCACTGTCTGAAAATATTCTCACGTCAATTGGCTGGGGGACCCCGGTGAAATCGCCGATCATGTCTCCCAGCAGTTGGTGCATATCGATATGCAGGCCGGGTATCGTGTGTTCTATTTGTTTGCGGACATCGTCCATCACCTCACTAATGGGCTTCCTGGGAAAAGGTTTTAATCTCACAAAGAAATCGCCTTCGTAAGCTTCAGTTACACCGCCGCCAAGCTGTTGCCCCGTGCGCCTGGAATACGTATCCACGGCGGGCGTTTTACGGAGTATCGCCCCGGCCTCTCTTAAAAGACGGTCGGTCTCGGTAAGCGAGGTCCCCGGCGTGGCAAAATAATCAATGACAAATCCCCCCTCGTCCATCTTGGGGATAAACCCGGTGCCAAGGTGCTTGTAGCTCATCCATCCGGCAAACAGGAGCGCCGCTACCGGCAGCAACAAAAACACCGGACGGCCAAGCAGGCGGCCCATGACTCTCTCGTAACCCTTATGCGCTTTCCTAGTGACGAAGCCCCCCTCTTCCTGGTCGGCGTCCTTTTGTCCCAGCAGGTGGTCGGCAAGCAGCGGCACGGCAAGCCATGCCACAAAGTAGGAGACCACGAGGCTTGCGGCCATGGTCAGAGAAAGGGCCTTGAAAAACGCCCCGGTCACACCGGAGAGGAAGGCAAGAGGAGCGAAGATTACTATGGTTGAAGCGGAGGAACCCATCAGCGGAGGGGTAAACTCGCGCGCAGCATCCATGATCTTTTTGTGGTGGTTGGCGGTCCCGCCACCCCTTAGGCGCCTGACAATATGCTCCAGCATTACTATCGTGTCATCGATGATAAGCCCCACGGCCGCCGCCATGCCGCCAAGCGTCATCATGTTGAAGCTCTGGTGCATCACATAGAGCAGCAGCACGGAGGCCGCAAGCACGCCTGGAACGGTGATAATGGCTATGAGCGTTATCTTGACGTTCTTGAGGAAGATAAATAATATGATGGCCGCAAGCACCACGCCTATGAGGATGGCGTCCCGGACGCTCCCTGCGGAAGCCATTATGAGCTGGCTCTGGTCGTACCAGTTGGCTATCTTGACCCCCGGCGGTATCTGGCTTTTGAAGGACGCCAGCTTTGCCTTCACATCGCTGGCTATCCTTACAGTGTTCCCACCCCTCTGCTGATAAATATTCAGGAGTACGGCGTCATGGCCGTCAGCGGTCACGCGGGTCCATTGCGGCACTGTGCCGCGGCGGACAGTAGCCACATCCGACAGCAGTACCGGCCCGTTCGACCCGGATCGGAGGACGGTGTTTCGTATCTCGCCAAGCCCGGTAAACCTGGTATCGGACATCGCCAGGTAAAGCTTGTAGTGGTCTTCCAGCTTTCCCACCGCGGTTATGACGTTTGCAGCCGAAAGGGCTTTTGCCACATCCTCCAGGGAAAGGTTGTAAGAGGCAAGCTTGGCGGGGTCCACCGTGACACGGTATTCTTCCAACTGTCCGCCCTGCACCTGCACCCTTGATACCCCGCCAACGGTGGAAAGAAGCGGGCGGAGCTGATAATACGCGAAATCATGGAGATACGTAAGCGATCGGGTATCGGACGTCAGGCTATAGGCCATCACGGGGTCGATGGTGGGGTCCATCCGCTTCACCTTGAAGGTCGTTCCCGAGGGAAGCCTTGTCATGATCTGGTTTATGGCCGATTCCACCTGCAGAAGCGCCGTGGCCATATCTCTGCCCCATTTAAAATCGACTATAACTTCGGCGCTTCCCCGGCTCGTGGTCGAATGTACGCTTACGACTCCGGGGACCGCCCTTACGGCCTGCTCAACGGGCCAGGTAACCTCTATGGCCATCCGGCTGGCGGGACGGTCTCCCGCATCCAGTTCAGCGGCAATTCTTGGAAAGCTCACGTTAGGCAGCAGGGAGACCGGCAACCTGACGCTGCTGGCCAGGCCGCCAAGCATGAGCACAGCAAGAAGAAAAAGTATCGACCGACGGTGGTGCTGGACCCATCCTGTAAAGGTCATCGGGCCTGCTCCACTTTTACAGCCATCCCGTCCTTAAGCTCGTAATTGCCAAGTGCCACAACTTCATCTCCCGGTTTCAAACCTCCGCCAAGCACCTGCACCACGCCTCCGCTTTCAAGTCCGATGCGCGCGATGCGCTTTACGGCGCGCCCGCCCTGTATGGTATAGAGGACATAACTGCCATTCTCGGGAAGCACCGCGCTTCTGGGTACCACCATGCCGTAAGAGGAAGCTGTCTCGATTTTGCCCATTATGTACTCCCCTAGCAGATAGCCGCTTGAGCGGGGCAGGGAGACGAAAACGTCCACTAGGCGTGTAGCCGTGTTTACCGCTCTCGAGATCTTTCTCACCCTTCCTTCTACCCGCCTTACGGAAGGCTCGTTCACCGGTGAGAGCATGACCTTCTGCCCGGCGGCCAGGCGCCGGGCGCCGTTTGGTTCAACCCCCAGGCGGACCTCAAGGCGGTCCTGTGAAATGACCCCGGCCAGGGGTTTCCCGTCCGCCACGATAGCGCCTTCCTGCACGTTGACAAAGCTTATCAACCCATTCTCTTTTGCGCG
>JAJYLJ010000035.1 GCA_021787835.1 Deltaproteobacteria bacterium
TGGATTATGTGTGCTCTTGGGGTCCGATGATCCTTGGGCACTCTCACCCTGAAGTCAATGCGGCCGTCAGTGCAGCACTGAAGAACGGAACGAGCTTCGGTGCCCCTACCTGGCGCGAGGTCGCTCTCGCCGAAAAAATCGTTGAAATGGTCCCGTCTATAGAGCAGGTGCGGCTTGTAAATTCAGGCACAGAGGCCACTATGAGCGCCATACGTCTTGCCAGGGGATACACCGGCCGGAAGAAGATATTGAAGTTTGACGGCTGCTACCACGGGCATGCGGATTCTTTCCTGGTTAAGGCTGGTTCGGGCCTGGCGACCCTTGGCATTCCTGGAAGCCCTGGTGTGCCTGAAGAGATCGTGGCAAACACCATCGCCGTGCCTTTTAATGACCTTGCCGCCTTTGAGGCGGTGCTTGATGAAGAGGGCGGCAATATCGCTGCCGTTATTATGGAACCTGTCCCGGCGAATATGGGCGTGGTGCCGCCGCAGGACGGTTTTTTGGCCGCTGTCCGGGCGTGGACTGAGCAGAGGGGAATAATTCTAATATTCGACGAGGTCATAACCGGTTTCAGACTCGCACCCGGCGGGGCTCAGGAATATTTTGGCATAACGCCGGACATAACCTGTCTGGGCAAGATCATAGGCGGCGGGCTTCCGGTCGGCGCCTATGGAGCCCCCCGGGCCATTATGGAGCATGTAGCCCCTGCCGGGCCTGTCTATCAGGCAGGCACCCTTTCAGGCAATCCATTGGCCACCGCGGCGGGGCTTGCGACACTTGAGGTGTTGAGCAGGCCAGGGATATACGATGTCCTTGAGGAGAAGGCCGGCGTCCTTGAGGAAGGATTGGCTGGGCTTATGCAAAAGGCCGGTGTGGATTGTTCAATACAGCGTGCAGGTTCCATGATGACCTGTTTTTTTGGCCAACGCGGTCCTGTAATGGATTTTGATGCAGCCTTGATATCTGATACTAAGCGGTATTCAGAATTTTTTAGAGGTATGCTTGAAGAGGGCGTATATATCGCCCCGTCTCAGTTTGAAGCGATGTTCGTATCTCTCGCGCACGGCTGGGAAGAGATAGAATGGACCCTCGAGGCCGTGGAGATTGCGCTCGACAGGATATCCAAGTCTAACTTTTGAGGAAATATAGATTGACAGCCGTCTGTCAATGTGATAACAAATGATCCAAATAATGAAGCTCTGTTCATTTATAATAAGTGTTGGCTTTAAATCAGGTGTCTAATGTCAGGTGTAAAGGAAGAACTGGCATCGCTTTTTAGGAGCCTCAGTTTCGCCGCCACCATCTCTCTTTCCGTGGTTTTTTCGATGTTTGCCGGCGTGCTTACAGGCTATTATTTGGACACCTGGCTGTTAAAGGGACGTATCTATCCGTGGTTGACCATAATTTGCCTCTTTTTGGGACTGGGAGGCGGGGTTAAAAATTTTTTGATCTTGAGCAGGCGTTTTAGCAAAGAGGCGGAAAAGAAAGAGGCGCCGAAAGATGAAAAAGATGATGAAGTGCAATGATATGGTGCACGTTGAGGCGCAGGTAAGTACGTAAGCAAAGCGATGATCAGGGACATACTTAAAGGCAGGCTTGATGAGCGGTTCATAAAAAGATTTATTTTTTTGAACTGGTGTCTCAGCGGTCTGATTTTTGCCGGCGCGCTTGTATTTTTCGGCCCAAAGATGGCCATGGGTTCAGCTGTCGGGTCAATTGTGGCGAATATCAACTGCGCCGGTCTTGGTCTTGATTGCAAGAGGATTGTGCGTTGGCAGAACATGTTTGTTTATTATGCAGGTTTAGCCGTGAGATTGGGGTTGATCACCCTTGCGGTAACAGCGGCGCTTTTGATGTTTCCGGCTTACATATCGCCGGTGGGTCTGTTCCTGGGTCTTTCCGTGGCGGTTATAAATTTTTATATATTAGTCATAACGGTGGTGATTAATAGAATTTGCCTAAAGGAGGCGGTTTAGCTATGGAACATCCGTTGCTTTTCTTGAGTTTATTGTTGGATGCATTGGGCCTTCCGGCGCATGGCGGCAACAGCACGCTTGCAAAGATACTTGCGCCTCATATGCAGTATAGTTTTCTTTCCATGATAATCTGTATTGTCCTTGCAAAAATGGCCACAAGCAACATGCAGATGATTCCAAAAGGGGTTCAAAATATAATGGAGGCATTTGTCGGAAGTCTTGAGGACTTCATCACCGAGCAGACTCATGACAAGAAAAAGACGCTTATAATATTTCCCATGATCGCCACGTTCGCCCTTTATATCCTTATTTCGAATTATATGGGCCTCATACCAGGCTTTATGTCCCCTACGTCCAACCTTAATGTTACGCTTGGCTGCACGGCCATTTCCATCTTTACCTATCATGCCCTTGGCTTCAGGTTCCACGGCATCAAATATCTTAAGCACTTCATGGGTCCGGTTCCAGCCATGGCGCCGGTTATGTTCCCTATAGAGATATTCAGCCATATCGGGCGCATACTTTCGCTCTCCATCCGACTTTTCGGCAATATGGTATCAAAAGAGATACTCCTTGGGCTTTTATTCATGCTGGCAGGTCCTTACCTTGCCCCCTTGCCGATCATGTTTTTGGGCGTCCTGGTATGTCTCATCCAGGCCTTTATATTTATGATGCTTTCCATAGTCTATTCAGTCGAGGCGATGGCCGAGGGTCATTGACAATAGGCATGAGGCTGGTTGTTTGTATTTAATTGTTTAGAGTTTTATAAAGAAAGAAGGCCAAAAATAACTATCCTAAAAAGGAGGGAAAGACGTGAAGAAGATTTCTCTGGTTTCGATTTTGTCGGTCGTTATGGTTCTTGCTTTTGCCAGTCTCGCGCTGGCTGCCGATGGTGATGTTGAAAAGGGCGGCCACATAGGGATGCTGATGGCTGCTTCGCTTTTGGCAGCCGGTCTTGCGGTTGGTATCGCTGCATCGGGCTGCGGCGTCGGCATGGGGCACTGCGCGCGCGGCTGCCTTGAAGGCACAGCCCGCAATCCCGAGCTTGCCGGTAAACTCACGGTTACCATGTTTATCGGTCTTGCGCTTATCGAGTCTTTGACGATTTATGCACTCGTTATAGCGCTTATCGCACTTTATGCAAACCCGCTTTTGCCTCAGCTTATGAAGATATTCGGGCTTTCTTAAAGAACGGGGCGGCAGTCAAGGAAGTGATTTAAAGGCCGGGCTTAAATAGTCCGGCCTTTTTATTTTTTGGCTCGACATGGGAACTCGCCTCTTCTACATCAATCCCTTTGTGCACTCTCTCCATGCCAAGGTCAGACGGTTGTGCAAAGGTCTTGTACCCTCATTTTGGTGTCAGTTTTATAAAAGGG
This sequence comes from Deltaproteobacteria bacterium, assembly GCA_021787835.1. Lineage (GTDB taxonomy): Bacteria > Desulfobacterota > Dissulfuribacteria > Dissulfuribacterales > Sh68 > JAJYLJ01. The sequence continues at coordinate 3,353 of JAJYLJ010000035.1, forward strand.
TGTCTCTATGGCTTGTCTTGTCCCGGCTGGAATTATGCGCTGGCTCCTTGTGGCGCGCCAGGTATGCGGCAAGGTACGGGGCTGTGGGCGAGCCCTCTGTCTGGGCGATTTCGTCGGGTCTTCCTTCGGCCACTATGTAACCGCCGCTTGGCCCGCCTTCCGGGCCAAGCTCTATTATCCAGTCTGATATGGCGAGGACCTCTATTTTGTGCTCAATGGCGATCACCGAGTTGCCCTGATCTATCAATTCATCCATGATCTGGATAAGGTTTTCAAGATCGCCTGGATGGAGCCCGCGGGATGGCTCATCCATCATGTAAATCGTGGGTGTTTTGACCGCTGCGGCTGAAGACAGCTCCCTTGCCAGTTTCAAGCGCTGTGCCTCGCCGCCTGATATGGTTGACAGCGGCTGCCCAAGCTTTAAGTATCCCAGGCCGATCCTTTCCAGCACCTCAAGCGCCCGCCTTATCTCTGGTATCCTGGAAAAAAAATCCGCTGCCTCTGATACGCCTAGATTAAGCACTTCCGAAATGTCCAGGCCCTTGTATTTTATGCCCAAGGCGTCTTGGTTGTACCGGCTGCCTCCGCACACGTTGCAGACAAGATTAAAGGGCGGCAGATATTCAAGGTCTATTCTTATAACACCCCTGCCTTGACAGTGTTCGCACCTTCCGCCTTTACGCGTAAGGCTGAAGTAGCCCGGCGAATATCCTCTTGCCCGGGCCTCGGGGGTCTGGGCGTAAAGCGTTCTCATCTTAGAAAAGACGCCCATATATGTTGATGGCATGGAAAAGACGGTCCTTGTATCAAGGCCTTGGCCGGATGCAGCCGCCTTTAAATGTTCCATTGCAGGACCGGATTCAACAATCAGGCCTTCAATATCCTTGTGTGGCGCGCGGCTGGCACGATATTTATTTATCCCAATGAAGAGTTCCTCAAGCAGCGTGCTTTTCCCTGAACCTGATACGCCTGTGATGCACACGAGGCGGCAAAGGGGTATCGTGCATGTCACGTTTTTAAGGTTGTTCTTGTGTGCGTTTTTCAGGATGACGCGCCCGGCTGTCTCTTTCCTTGCCGGTCTTCGCGGCTGAATGCCGGCCTCGAGATATCCCGCCGTCGTCGAAAGGGCTGCCTCTTTTATGCCGGCGGCAGGACCTGAATACATCACCCTGCCGCCTGAATCCCCTGCTCCGGGCCCAAGCTCGATTAAGGCATCCGCCCGCCTTATCGCCTCCAGGTCATGCTCTATGATTACGATGGTGTTGCCTTTTGCCTTGAGATGTTTCAGGTTTTCCCACAGGCCGTCTTGCTCTCTGGGGTGGAGCCCGATCGTAGGTTCATCGAGTATATAGAGAATGCCGGTTAGATCTAGTCCCATTTGAGCGGAGAGCCTGAGTCTTTGAACCTCGCCGCCTGATAGGGTCCTGGTCTGGCGGTTCATCCGCAGATACCCGATGCCCATATCTGACATGGGCTTTAAGCGGGCGATGATAGGCTCGCAAAGCCTTTTTGCCGCCTCAGGGTTTCTTAAATTCCTCCTTAAGCCATTTGTATCGTTTATGATAAGCCTGATATTTTCCAGCGCTTCCTGGATGAGCCATTTCATTGTGTCTGGATAGCGCCAGCCTCCTATCCGCACATTAAGTGCGAGTTGGCCAAGCCCCGTGCCCTCGCAGTCATGGCATAAGGTTCCCTCTTTCAGCAGGCCGCCGCCCAGACATTTTTTGCACATGCCATCCGGATGCCTGGCGGAAAAGACGGTCCTGGTAATCCTTGGGATGCTTGTACCGCATCGGGTGCATGACATTTTCTCGCTGAATCCCAGCATCTGCGCCTGTCCGCCTTGCCGGTCCGCCTCCACCATAACGCGGCCGTTACCATATTTTGACGCAAGGGCCAGTGATTCCGTAAGCCTCGAGAATATCCCCTGTTTTATGACTATCCTGTCAATTACGACCTCCAGGGTCTTTGGATGCCTCGCGGCCGACAGATCATCGCCGGCGTTTATGTATGCGCCGTCCAGTCTGAATCTTACAAACCCTTCGCACATGAGCGGTTCCAAGATCTCTTTGATCGGCGCTGTGAGAGGGCGGTCCACAGGAGCGAGTATCTTTATCCTTGCGCCATCTCCAAGGCCGATGACCGCCTTCGCCATCTCTTCTATCGTGTAAGCCCTTATCTCTTCTTTGCATGCCGGGCAGTGGACGATGCCTGAATTTGCAAACAGGGCCTTTAGCAGGTCTGATACACCAGACATTGTCGCCACAGTGGAGCCGGCTTGCGCGCTTACCGGTTTATGTTCGATGGCGAGGGGTGGAGGCAGGTTGTGGATCTCATCCACATCAGGCCTTTGCCGCAAGGCTACTGCGCGTTTTGCGCCGGCGTTCAATGATTCAAGATAGCGGTGCTGACCTTCCGCAAAAAGCACATCCAGGGCCAGCGTGGATTTGCCTGAACCTGACGGGCCCGTGATCACCGTGATCTCGCCTATGGGCACAGAGACGTCGATGCCCTTAAGGTTGTTCTCTGTTGCATTTACTACTTGGATATATCGACCATCCATAAAATTACCTTACCAAAATAAGGCAGACCTTGCGAGCCCGGTCTTGACAATGGGCTGGAAAGACCGTACAGAGAGCTTGGAAGCGGAAAGGGCACTGGTGGCCTTCCCGGACTTCAAATCCGGTGCGCGGGGTGAAGAGCTTCGCGGGTGGGTTCGATTCCCATGCGCTTCCGCCATAATTAAAATTTTATGGGGCTTAGATACCCGCTCTATTTGGAATGGTTATGAGGGATACCCTTGCGATGGTCCTGGCCGGCGGCGTCGGAAGCCGCCTGAATGTCCTTGTGAGCCACAGGGCCAAGCCAGCCGTGCCCTTTGGCGGCATATACAGGATAATTGACTTCGCGTTGTCGAATTGTATGAATTCAGGCCTTGCCAGGGCCGCTGTCCTTACGCAATATAAACCTCTCTCGCTTATGCGTCATGTAGGCACCGGGGTTGCCTGGGACTTCTCGGGCAGGACCCGCGGGCTTGAGATACTGCCGCCGCGGACTGGCGAAAAGGACTCTGACTGGTACAAGGGCACCGCCGATGCCGTGCGCCAGAACATGGATTTTATAGAGTCAAGGCCTTCAAGCGAGGTCTTGATCCTTTCTGGTGACCATATCTATTATATGGATTATAGGGATATGGTGAGACACCACAGGGATACCGGCGCAAAGGTTACGGTTGCCATGATGACCGTGCCTTGGGAATTGACCTGTCAGTTCGGCATAGGGATAGCCGACGGCAAGGGGCGCATAACCGCATGGGAGGAAAAGCCCCGGGAGGCCAAGTCCAATCTTGCATCCATGGGGATATATGTATTTGACACGTGTTATCTCCTTGGTTCGCTCAGATCCACCAAGGAGGAAGACTTTGGCCACCACATAATACCAAACGCCTTAAGGGACGGGGTTCTTTTTTGCTATCCATTCCAGGGCTATTGGCGGGATGTCGGCACAGTTCAGGCGCTTTGGGCCGCCAATATGGACATCCTGGACTCTGAAACCGGGCTTGCACCTGAAAGATGGGGCGTTACAACAAATATCGAGGCCGATGGCCTTCCCTATGACCGCCCGCCGATACGGATACTTTCTGGCGCCGGCATCAAAAATTCATCCCTTGCCCCTGGTTGCGTAATAAGCGGCCTTGTCGAGGACTCTGTGCTGTCTCCGGGCGTAGTGGTGGAGGCCGGGGCGCAAGTTAGGCGTTCGGTGGTTATGCACGATACTGTCATTTCGAGCGGCGCGGTTCTGGATAGAGTTGTGTGCGACAAAAAGGCCGTTATAGGGCAGGGCGCTGTTGTAGGCCTTGGTGATGACTCGGTTGCAAACAGCAGATACCCAGGGCACCTGTCCAGCGGCTTGAGTCTTATAGGAAAATGGGCCGAGGTGCCGGAAGGGGCGGCGGTCGGGACGAATTGCATAGTCTCGCCCGGCGTAAAGGCGGATGCCTGGCCGTCAAGGCATGTTGCGGACGGAGGGGTTGTTTAGTCCATCCACGGACAATTGAGGTGTCCGCAGGCATGACCCAGGCATCCGGTGGAGTCAGCATTATATTTTTAGGCAGGTTGTTATGAATTTTCAAGAACTTATATCATCGCTTAACACTTATTGGGCCTCTTGCGGCTGTCTCATCCTTCAGCCGTATGATGTAGAGGTTGGGGCTGGCACGTTCCATCCGGCTACGTTTCTCCGCTCGCTCAGGGCCGAACCCTGGCGGGTTGCATATGTCCAGCCATCGAGAAGGCCTACGGATGGCCGTTATGGCGAAAATCCAAACCGGCTTCAGCATTATTATCAGTACCAGGTGATATTAAAACCTTCGCCCGATGACGTCCAGGAGTTGTATCTCGAAGGACTTAAGTGTTTCGGTCTAGATCTTGTCCAGCACGATGTCCGTTTTGTTGAGGATGACTGGGAGTCGCCTACCCTCGGGGCCTGGGGGCTTGGCTGGGAGGTGTGGCTGGATGGCATGGAGATCACCCAGTTTACTTATTTTCAGCAGGTCGGAGGAATTGATGTCGCCCCGGTCTCGGTTGAGATCACATATGGCCTTGAGCGTATCGCCATGTATCTTCAGGAGGTTGACAATGTCTATGACTTAAAATGGAATGACGATGTCACTTATGGATTTGTGCATCACAGGGACGAGGTGGAGTTCTCGCGTTATAATTTTGAGGCCGCCTCCGTTGATACGCTTCAGAAACTCTTCGGTCTCCATGAAGAGGAGGCCCTGCGCCTCCTCGAGCAGGGCCTGGTGCTGCCAGCCTATGATCAGTGCCTGAAATGTTCGCATACCTTCAATCTTCTCGACGCCCGCGGGGCTATAAGCGTTGCGGAGAGGACCGCATATATAGGGCGTGTGAGAAGGCTTGCGCGCGGGGTGGCGGAGGGATACGCCGCAGGCCCAGGCAAGATCCAGGCTGGAGGTGAGGGGTGAAAAATTTACTTTTTGAGATAGGCGCCGAGGAGATTCCGGCGGCCTTTATCCCCGCCGCCCTTGGAGACATGGAGAGGCTTTCGCGGGCCGAGCTGACAGGCCCTGGAGGGGTGCCTTTCAAAGAGATAAGGTGTTTAGGGACGCCCAGGAGGCTTGTGCTGTTTATAAAGGACATGGCCGAGCGTCAGCCAGACAGGGAAGAGATCGTCACCGGGCCGCCAGCCAAGATAGCCCTCAATCCTGACGGAACCCTCACAAAGGCGGGAGAGGGCTTTGCAAGGGCGCAAGGGGTGGGTCCGGACGATCTCAAGATAGAAGATACCGGCAAGGGGCCATATGTGGTCCTGCACAAACTGATAACGGGGCGGGATACAAGGGACTTTATGGCCTCTTTTCTGCCCTCTCTTGTCTCAAAGATCGCATTTCCTAAGACAATGAAGTGGGGGGAGACGTCTTTCCGTTTTGCAAGGCCCATACGCTGGGTTGTGGCGCTTTTTGGAGATGAGCTCATACCCCTTGAGATAGCCGGGGTTAAAAGCGGGAATTTGAGCCGGGCGCATCGCTTCATGTCTCAAGGGCCTGTCGAGGTTCATGCCGATATCGACAGCTATATTGATGCCCTTCGCAGAGGATTTGTGGTCGTTGACCCTGCAGAAAGGAAAAGAATGCTCGAAGATGCGGTGGACCACGCCGTTTCAGCGACAGGCGGCCTTGTGCTTAAGGACGGCGACCTTGCCGCTCTCAATGTCAATTTGACGGAGTATCCAAGCGCCGTATGCGGTTTTTTCGATGAGCGTTTTCTTGAGCTGCCGCGCGAGGTGCTCATAACCTCCATGAAGGAACACCAGAAGTACTTTGCAGTTGTTGACGGCGAGGGCAGGCTCAGGCCGAATTTCGTGGCCGTTAACAACATTAGGTCAACGGACGATCTTGCCGTTAGAAAAGGCCACGAGCGCGTCCTCCGGGCGAGGCTTACGGATGCGGCGTTTTTCTTTGATGAGGACATGAAAACACCTCTTCATGGGCGCGTGGCAGCCCTTTCGGGCGTCATATTCAATCAGCATCTGGGTACCATGCTCGATAAAACGATGCGTGTTAAGTCCATCGCCTTGAACATCGCGAAAGATCTGGCGCCGGCCAAGGCCGATCTGGTGGGGAGGGCCTCCGAGCTCTCAAAGGCGGATCTCTTGACCGGCATGGTCGGCGAGTTTCCTGGCCTTCAAGGTGTGATGGGTAAGGAATATGCGATAAGATCAGGCGAGGACTACGAGGTGGCGCTTGCGATAGAGGAGCATTACATGCCTGTAAGGGCGGGCGGCGCGCTCCCGAAAACAGCCATTGGCTCTATTTTGAGCATCGCCGATAAAATGGATACCATCTGCGGGATGTTCGCCATAGGTCTCCAGCCGTCCGGCGCGCAGGACCCATACGCCCTCAGGAGGCTTGCGCTGGGAGCGCTCTCTGTCATTGAAAACAAGGGGTTTTCCATCTCTCTCAAGGCCCTGGCCGCCGAGGCCCTGACCCATATTGCAAGAGATGTGAAGGGCAAGGATTTTGACCCCGACCAGGTTCTCGCCGAGGTCATCGCCTTTTTCCAGGGGCGGTTTGTGCACAATTTGATATCAAGGGGGTTTGAGGCCGATACCGTCGAGGCCGCTGTCAGGGCTGGTTTTGATGACGCGCTGGATTGCATCATGCGTGCAAGGGCCATATCAAATATCAGGATGCAGCCAAGGCTTCAGCAGCCCGCAAATCTTGTTGCATCGGGAGGCGAGGGAGGCCATCCAAGCGAATTTGAGTCCTTGTGCACGGTGTTTAAGCGTGTGATGAATATACTCAAGGGTTTTGACGGCGGAGAGATCGACGCGTCGATCCTCGCGGAGCCAGAGGAAAGGGCCCTTTTTCAGGCATATGACGACATTAGAAGCAAGGTCAGGGGGCTTCTCGACAGCCGTGAATATGAGCAAGCGCTCTATTTGCTTTTGTCTCTAAAGCCTGCGGTGGATAGTTTTTTTGATCACGTGATGGTCATGGCCGAGGCCGACGCGATACGGACAAACAGACTTTCGCTTTTATGGCGGATAGCCTGTCTGTTTCTAGGGGTCGGGGATCTGTCGGCCATTGCGGTGAAGTGAAGCCCGGCATCTTTGGGAGATCGGGCCTGAGACCTCTTGCGCGATATGGACAGGCCGTGGCCAGACGTCTACTTCTCAGAAAACAGTGGTTATCCTGTCCGCAGGCGGGGCGCGCTGCCGCCCAGGGACGACAGCGCAGGGTGCGTTTGGCTGCGGTCTGCTGGAACCGGAAGTTGCACGTGGATATTGGTTTTTTGATAGAGGCGGTGTGGATGTGAAGGTGGAGCTTGCAAGGATAGCAGGTTTCTGCATGGGTGTTAGAAGGGCCGTTGACATGGCCCTTTCTGCTTCAAACGGCGGCGACCGCCCTGTATATACTTACGGCCCGCTCATACACAATCCATCCGTGCTGGCGCTTCTTGATGTCAGAGGCGTCAAGGTCTTGAGGCATATACCGGCGTGCGGCGAAGGGATGGTGATCATAAGGGCGCACGGCGTCCCGCCTGGAGATAAAGAACGCCTCATCTCGGCAGGGTTTGATGTGATTGACGCCACATGTCCAAGGGTCGTCAAGGTGCAGATGCTCGCCCGCCATTATTCCGCCAAGGGTTTCTGGTGCGTGCTGGCAGGAGACAGAGGGCACCCCGAGGTCGTAGGCATAATGGGGCATGCGGAAGAGGGCCGCTGCATACTTGTGGACAGTGAAGGCAGTGTAGGCGCGCTCGGGCTTTCAGGGCCATATGTAATCCTTGCCCAGACCACCCAGGACGAAGACCGTTTTGACAGGCTTTCAGGCCTTATCATGGATAGATACCCGGATGGCAGGGTATTCAATACCATTTGCGATTCCACGCACAGACGCCAGGAGGAGGCAAGACGCCTGGCAATGACCGCGGATGCGGTGGTTGTGGTTGGAGGCAGACAGAGCGCCAATACCAGGCGTCTTGCAGGGATCGTGGAGGAATGCGGCAAGACGGCTATAGCCGTTGAAACCGAAGATGACCTGGACAGGAAGCGCCTGGCTGGGTTCAGACGGATCGGCGTTACGGCAGGGGCCTCAACCCCGAATTGGGTTATAAATAAGGTGGCCAGGGAGATAGAGGCCACGCCGGGCGTATTTGAGCCGGTATGGCGGAGAGTGGCTTACAGGTCTGTAAGATTTCTCCATGAAAGCAGCCTCTGCACCGCCATGGCTGGTGGCGCGCTTGCATGGGCGGCTGCCGTGGCCCTTGGTTCTTCGCTGGTCCCTGCCATTCCGGTATCGTTTTTGTATATTTTTGCGATGCATACCTTGAACAGGCTCATAGACCGCGAGGCAGGCGCATATAATGACCCGCTCAGGGTAAGATTTCTCGTGAGGCATAAGTCTTTTTTCTTTGGCGCGTCGCTCATCGCCATATTGGCAAGCCTTGTGATGGCCCTTGGCCTTGGCTTCAGGCCTTTTCTCATGCTGCTGATCCTTACATGCCTTGGGATTTTTTACGCAGCGCCAGTTATTCCGGCGGGCCTCAGGCGCAAGGCGCTTAAGGATCTGCCTGGTTCGAAGGCCCTCTTTGTCTCGATTGCATGGGCCGCCGTAAGCGTAATCGTTCCTGCGGCGGCGCGTCCGTTTGAACCAGTCCGGCTTGCCTGGTTTGCGCTTGCCTGTGCCTTTGTGTACCTGAGAACGGCCCTTATGGAGCTTCTTGATGTCCAGGGGGACAGGATCGTGGGCAAGGAGAGCCTTGTTATAGCGATAGGCGAGGCAAAGACCCTGCAGCTTATCCGGACGGGCGCTGTAGCCCTTGCAATCTCCGGTCTTTTCTTGTCAATCCTTGGCCAGTTTTCATGGCGGCCTGTTGCTTTCCTACCGGCCAGCCTGTGGCTGTATTATCTTTCGAGGTTCTTTTCCGGGGCAAGGATCAGGGAGAATTTGAAACTCGAGTTCATGGTGGAGTCAGGTTTTTTCATCCTGCTGTTTTCTGTTGTTGTCATGTCCGCATGGGGATAGAATCGACCGGACCATGTCCAATATAAGGCTTAGGGGCCTTACCATACACAATCTAAAGTCCATCGACTTGGACATCGAGCTGGGAGGTCTGACCCTTATCAAAGGCCCTTCCGGGGCCGGGAAGTCATCTCTCGCCTTTGACACGATTTACGCCGAGTCCCAGAGGCGATACATCGAGACCTTTTCTCCATACGCAAGGCAGTTTTTTGAGCGCCTCGCCATGCCGCCCGCAAGCTGCATTGAAGGGCTGCCGGCAGCGGTCGCCATCGGGCAGGCGAATCCGGTCCGGAGCGCAAGGTCCACGGTCGGTACCTTGGCGGAGGTCACATATCCGGCAAGGCATCTCTTCTCCAGAGAGGCTGATTTTATCTGCCCTGGCTGCGGGCGCAAGGTTATGGATCAGGGGCCGGAAGCAGTACTTGCGGAAATCACATCAGTCTTAAGCGGCCTTAAGACGGGCTTTGTCATCATAACGGCCCCCGTGGCCTGTGAAGATTTGTCAGGTCTGGCGGCCCAGGGCTATGACCGCATCCTCGCCGGTAACGAAATAAAGAGGTTTGAAGATGGCTCATCCGTCCTTGCGGGACATAAAGAAGCGGCGCTCGTGATCGACAGGGTGGGACTTTCAGGGCTTGATCCAGAGCGGATTATCGGCTCATCAGACCAGGCGTTCGCCATTGGCAACAGACGTCTTTCATTGCATCTTCCTTCAGGCAGGGCCGTCAGGTTCAGCCGCGGGAGACACTGCCCCTATTGTGACAAGGGTTATACATATCCTGGCCCGAATCTTTTTTCATTCAATTCGCCGTCCGGCGCTTGTCCCGCATGTCGTGGCTTTGGAAGGGTCATGGCCGTGGACTGGGACCTCGTAGTGCCGGATAAGGGCCTTTCCATAAGGGGCGGCGCGGTAAGGCCCCTTGAAAACTGGCAGAATGAAAAGGCCGAGCTGATGGCGTGGTGTTCAAAAAACGGCGTAGACATTAACGCCCCATGGGGAGAGCTCGATGCCAGGTCAAGGCAGGCCGTACTCTTTGGCCATGGTTCCTGGCCCGGGGTCAAGGCCTATTTTGACTATCTTGAGACAAAGCGCTACAAGGCCCACGTGAGGATACTTCTGTCAAGGTACCGCGCATATCTCACCTGTCCGGAGTGCGGCGGGACCCGTTTCAAAAAAGAGGTGAATCAATACGTGATCGGTGGCTTGACCCTGCCTGGCCTCTATGCCCTTCCGGTCAGGGACGCCATTTCCTGGCTGAAAGGCCTTAAAGGGGCGTTGAGGTTTGACAAGGCCTCGCTTGGTATATACGAGGAGCTTCGCAGCAGACTTTCAACCCTTGAAGAGGCTGGTCTTGGCTATCTTGCCCTGGACCGCCAGTCAAGGAGCCTCTCCGGAGGAGAGGTGGCGCGCATCGCGCTTGCAAGGGCCATAGGGACAGGACTTACACAGACCCTTTACGTGCTTGATGAACCCACGGCAGGGCTTCATCCTGCTGACAGATTCAGGCTTATAGGGCTTGTCACCGGTCTGAGAGACATCGGCAATACCCTGGTTGTAGTGGAGCACGACCCGCAGTTCGAGGCCGTGGCCGATCTTGTAGTTGAACTTGGGCCAGGCTCAGGCGGGATGGGCGGAAGGCTTACATACGTAGGGCCGCCAAGGACGTGTGCGGGGTCTTTGGCAATGGAAAAAGCGGATGAAGACAGGGCGCCGGCGCGCCTAAAAGGCGGCGCGATGGATGTATTGATCGTCTCGGGCGTGTGCGCCAATAACTTGAAGAATATAACGGTCTCGTTTCCGCTAAATGCCTTTACGTGTCTTACTGGTGTATCCGGGTCTGGCAAATCCACCCTGCTTGAGCTTGTGCTCTACAGGGGGCTTTTAAGGGCTAAAGGGCTTCCCGTGGAACCGCCTGGGTGTTTTGCCGCCCTATCAGGTACGGAGCTTGCCGGCCCGGTCCATCTTATAGGACAGGATCCTGCGGGCAGGACGCCAAGGGCGGCTCCCGCCTCTTATCTTCGCATACTGGATGGAATCCGCGCGCTGTTTGCCTCTACCGATGACGCGCGTGAAAAGGGGCTTTCAAGCGGTGCGTTTTCGTTTAACACGGAGGGTGGCCGTTGCCCTGCCTGCAAGGGCCAGGGAAGCGAGCTGGTAGAGATGCAGTTTCTGCCTGACGTCACCCTTCCATGCCCTGTATGCAAGGGAAGGCGTTTCAAGGAAGAGGTCCTGGCGGTCAGATACCGCGGTATAAACATGCACGAGGTTCTTGAGATGACCATTGACGAGGCGTATTCATTTTTTGGGCATGTCCCAGGGATCAAGAAGGCCGTTTTGCCCGCCCAGGGCCTTGGCCTTGGCTATCTCCGGCTCGGGCAGCCTTTGAATACGCTTTCTCCAGGCGAGGCCCAGCGGCTTAAACTCGCAAGGCGTTTCTCCCCTGCAAAAGGTGCCGGCGGGGACGTGTTCCTCCTTGACGAGCCTTCCCGCGGGCTCGGGCAAAACGAAATCCAGGCCTTGGCCCAAGCCATCCGGGGTCTTTTGGACAACGGCCACACGGTCATTGCTGTTGAACATGAGCCAGGGCTTATCATCCGCGCCGATTGGGTTGTTGATCTGGGGCCTCACGGCGGTGATGACGGCGGCCGTCTGATTTATGAAGGGCCGCCAAAAGGCCTTTTGGACTGCGAGGGGTCAATTACAGGCAGATTTTTAAAATATAGAATTACAGGGGGAAAAGGTCAGCCTGGTGTCGCGGCCGGCGCAGGCTGTTCGGCGGTCCGGGCTGGTGACAGGGCAATGCAAGGCCGGTTAGATGCCATAGACATCAAGGGTGCGCGGCATCACAATCTTAAAGGGATTGACGTTGAGATACCGCACGGAAAGTTTGTTGTAATTACCGGGCCTTCTGGTTCAGGCAAGTCAAGTTTGGCGTTCGATGTTGTGTTTTCCGAAGGACAGAGGCGATTTGTGGAAGGGCTTTCTTCATACATGAGGCAGTTTATAAGGCTCTACGAACGGCCTGACGTGGACTGTATCACAGGGCTTACGCCAAGTGTGGCCATAGAACAGAGAACGAGCGGGTCTGGCCCGCGCTCGACCGTGGCCACATTGACCGAGATTGCCCATTACCTCCGGCTTCTCTACGCCAAGGCATCAAGCCCTGTATGCCCTTCCTGCAAAAGGCCCCTTGAGGCGGGCACCAGGGACGAGATACTGGGCGCAGTCCTTGAAAGGTGGGCGGGCTCCGATGTCCTTTTGCTCGCTCCGCGCCTCAGAAGACGCAAGGGCCTTCATGAGGAGGCGATCAAGCGGGCGATCGGCTTAGAGCTCAGGAAGGTGAGGGTGGACGACAAATTTTATGATATACCGCCGGTGCCGGTCCTCTCGAGACACAAGGAGCATACGGTTGATTGGGTCTTCGGTCCCCTTACGGTCAAAGACAGGGGCGTCACCTCCAGCCTTCTTGACAAGGCCCTGGCCGCCGGTATGGGGGAAGTGATCATATATGACAGCCTTGGGTCAGAGACCCATTTCAGCGAACACTTTTCCTGCCCGAGCTGCGGGGTCGGCCTATCCAGGCCTGATCCGCTCCTTTTTTCTTTTCATGCCAAGGCCGGCGAATGCAGGAAGTGTCTTGGCATTGGGCGGTCTTCCTCATCCGAGATATGTGATGCCTGTCACGGAAGCCGTCTAAATGATGAGGCGCGGGCCTGGAGGATCGACGGGCTTGGGATAGACAGGCTCCTTGCGCTTGAGGTTGGAGACGCCCTTAACAGACTTTCAGGCTGGCTTTTAGCCCCTCCCTGGCCCGAGCGGCTTCAGGGTGTCGCAGGTCCTCTTGTGGAGTCGGCCGTTGAAAGACTCCGTTTTCTTTCAGATGTAGGGCTTGTGTACCTTCCGCTTGATCGCTCCGGTGACACCTTGTCAGGCGGCGAGGCACAGAGGATAAGGCTTGCGGCGCAGGTTGGGGCCGGCCTTACAGGGATTACGATAGTTTTGGATGAACCTACGATCGGTCTTCATCCAACAGACAACAAAAGGCTTCTTTCCGCCATCTGTTCCCTGAAAAATG
>JAJYLJ010000036.1 GCA_021787835.1 Deltaproteobacteria bacterium
GCGGCCACTGCTGAAGCGCTTGTGCTCTGGACCACGGCCTGGGCGGTGACGCCTGTCTGGTCGGAGACTTTGTTGATGGCGTCCGCCACGGCCCCCATACCGTTTGCAGCCGAGTTGTTGTATGCAACGTTTATTGCGTTGAGATTTACGTTCATGTTCTGGAGATTGCTGTAAATACTAAGCTGCACCGTGCCGCCGGAGGCATTTGTAAGCTCAAGCTGGCCTGTTGTGACATGGCCTATCTGGGTGGATTCAGCCGAACCGATGCTCATGCCTATCGTCTGGCCGGTTGATGCCCCGACCTGGAACTTCTTGTTTGCAAAGTTCCCGGTAAGAAGCCCCATGCCGTTAAAGCTTGTGGTCTTCGCAATATTGTCAAGCTCGGCTATGAGTTTGTTGATGTCGGATTGCAGGGCGTTTCTGGATGTCGTCGTCTGGCCGTCCTGCGCGGCCTGCGTAGCCTTCGTCTGGATGGTGTCAACGATGTTCACCGCTTCGTTCAAGGCGCCGTCCGCGATCTGAACAACGCTTATGCCGTCGTTTGCGTTTCTGATGGCCTGCCCCAGACCAAGGGACTGGGCGTTCATGACGTTGGCGATAGACATGCCGGCTGCGTCATCGGCTGATTTGTTGATCCTTAGACCTGTCGAGAGTCTTTCCAGTGACTGTGTTAGGGAGTTATCTGTGTTTTGAAGGTTGGCGTGGGCGTAAAGCGCCGCCATGTTGGTATTGATGCGAAGTGACATACTAAATCCTCCTTGATTTTTTTGGCTTTCCTTAGCCGTTTTTTTAATGTTGCACTTTTTGGATTGATCTAACCCCGATCAATTATAGATCAAATACGCTTTTTGTCTTCACCTCCTTTTTCGAGGCCCCCTATAATCCGGATACTTGCTTTTTAGTCTTGACTAGTCTCATTTTTCCTTCTTTGATATATTTATCGTCATCATAAAAAAAAACTTTAAAAAAACGCCATGGACTCCGCCTTGAAAAATTCCTTCCTTGAAAAAAATCTGGCCGCCCTTAAAAAAAATTTTCCTGACATATACAAAATTACAAAAAAACATCAAGTCATACCCCCTGGCAAGGTAATGGAGGCCTCGGACGGGCTCCTGAACCTAAAATACGATATGCCGTCAGGCGAAAACCTTCTGGCTTATAGTCTTGAAAACACCCGGCGGGACGCAGCCATTCATCTTGAGACCATACCGCCGGACTCCGCGGGTGTTGCAGTCTTTATAGGCATGGGGCTTGGATACGGCCCGATTATAGTCCTCAAGGAAAGACCCAATCTGTGCGCCGCGCTCATCATAGAACCGTCCATTGACATGTTCATGACAGCCATGAAACACGTGGATCTGACAAGTATCCTCGAGTCCTCCAGGGTCCACCTCCAGGTCGGCGGCCTTGATCTTGCTCTGCTCGAAAGACAAACCGGACGCGAAGTCGCGATAATGGATACCCATATACTCCTTCATGTGCCAAGTTTCCTATGGCAAAAGGATTTGTACGAAAAAACCAGGAATGACGCCTTCATGCTGCTTAACAAACTAAACACGATGGGCAGCACCACAAATTACTGCGGCGACATATTCATAAAAAACCGCCTGGAGGCCTTATCGCTTATCTCATCGGTACATAATACAGATATCCTTTATAACAGATTCCCCGGCAGACCAGCTCTTCTCGTTGCCGCGGGGCCATCGCTTGACTTAAGTCTCCCTCTAATAAAGAAGGCTCAAGGAAAATGCATAATCATAGCTGTTGATTCAGCCCTTAACGCCATTATCAAAGCGGGCATCACCCCTGATTTTGTCACGTCCCTTGACATGGAAGACCCAAACTTTGAAAAAGTGGCCGCGTTTCTGGACCAAAAATGGCCTTTTTCCCTGGTCACCACGGTCAAGTGCACCCCTCTTATAGCCAAACGCTTCCCGGCAAAACACACTTTTTTTGCGTTTAACATGGATACATCCCATATATGGCTTATAAATCTGCTAAAAATAAAACATTTCTTTCCTCCGATGCTTTCGGTCGCCCATATTTCAATAGGCCTGGCCCTACTTATGGGCGCCGACCCGATATTGCTGGTCGGCCAGGATCTCGCATACACATCAACTGGATCTGACCATGCAGCGGATGCCGTTTTTCACGAGATAGGCCTGCCAAAGGACAAGGAAATATTTTATACAAAGGGCATTGACGGCGCGGAAATACCAACCGACAGAGGTCTTCTGAGTCTGAAGAAACAATTTGAGGATATAATAGGCGGCAGCAAAAGACGGTTCATAAATGTATCGGCCAGGGGCGCCCATATAGAGGGAACCGAGGTCATGTCTTTGGAGCAGGCCATTGATAGATATATGCCAGATGGGTTGGCCACCCAAAAAATAATGGATGACATCATCGCATGCAGTAAAAAATGGCAACCCTCCGAGGTCATATCATTCTGCGATAAGACCATAAAAAGAATGAATGAACTCTCGCGGAAATTAAAAACAGCCGCAGACATGACGTCAAACGGACTGAAACAGATCAAGCTCCTTATGGATAAAGGCTGCTTGGCCGCGTCCATGGCCGATCTGCCAAGTGGACTCAAGGCAAAATTAATAAAAACGGACCAGCTCAATAATGCAACTGATGCCTACAGCGACATCATGAACCAGATTGTTGAATCCACATTCCAGGCACTCAAAGAAAACGACGTAAGGCATATAAAAAATATGAGGCTAAAAAAGGAACAAGGCTATCTTCCATGGCTCAAGGCTGAACTGGAACGCATGGGCTGGGTGCAGCCAATAAGGCTAAAGGCCATAGAGAACTATATGTCCAGACTTGAGGCCCTTAGGCATCGTCTGGCGGAAGAAGAAAGACTCAAAAAGACGCTAAAGACAGCCGACACCCCCGGCACGAGATTAAAATTGGCCGAATTATACAGCGATGCGAATGATATCCTTCTCGCCAGGGATGAGATCGAAAAAATACTCGACTCTGGCGTGCAAAATCCTGAGATATACGCCCAGATGGGTTTTGTTTGCGCAGGGCTGCTAGATTTCGAACAAGCTAAGTATTATTGGAACAAGGCCGTATCGCAAGACACGGCATCGGCAGCCTACATACAGGCGCTAAAATTAAAGGCCGCGTCCCCGTGGATTGAGGCGGTCAAAAAACAGGAATATATCGCAAGACCTGATGGCTCATACCCAAAATGGGGAGAGAGATATCCACACCTTCTTGCCAAATGGGTCAACAGGATCAATGAGAGCGCAGGTGGTGAAGATACGATAATTCACAAAATAACCGAGGAATTATGGCCTGATTATGCCATAATCATAGAAAATATGATCGAAAAGAATGACATGGAAAAGGCCGGGGAAATTCTTGAGGCATGGTCACCGGTTAAAGAGCATCTTTTTGGATATGCCTATTTTAATTCCAGGATACTCTATGCCAACGGTGAGCCGGTGTTAAGCGTGAAGGAGCTTTCAAAGGATCTTGGGGTGCTGGAAGGTGAGCCCAAAAGGCTTGCCTTCGCTGCAAGACTGATGCTTGAGACATCTCAATTTGGAAAAGGCATTGAACTTCTAGGCAAGGCCGTGGCACTGGATAAAAATACGGCTACACTCTGGGAAGAATTAGGCGATTCGCTCTCATCTTCAGGAAACCACGAAAATGCCATCGTTGCCTATGAACAATATAGAAATGCCATGCCGGAAAAAATCGATATCTTAAGAAAGATAGGGGACTCTTATCTGGCGCTCGGTCAGCTCGAAGCCGCGAAAAATGCCTATGAAATCTTGCTAGACCATAAAAGAAAAAACTCAAGGACGACGATAAAGAGATAGAGATTAAGTAATCATAAGGATAAATGGACAGTTCCTATAAAAAAGGAGGGACCAGTGATCCGTTATTGTAAACGCTGTATAATGCCGGAGACAAAACCAGACCTTGGCCTGGACGACGAAGGGATTTGTAGCGCCTGCCGCTATTATGAAAAAAGGAGGGAAATAGACTGGGATGCCAGGAAGAAAGAACTGATGTCCATCCTGGACAGGTTTAAGAATAGAAACGGTACAAACTATGACTGCATAATTCCGGTCAGCGGCGGCAAGGACAGCACCTTTCAAGTGATAAAACTTCTCGAGCTTGGCATTAACCCTCTTTGTGTAACCAGCACAACCTGCTCACTTTCGGACGTCGGCAGGCGGAACATAGAAAATCTGAAAGGTCTGGGGGTCGATTACATAGAGGTAACAACAAACAGGCCGGTAAGAAGAAAAATCAACAGCTTCGCCCTGCAGAACATAGGCGATATCTCATGGCCGGAGCATGTAACCATATTCACTGTGCCGGTGAGAATAGCGGTGCAGCTCGGCATTTCCCTTATTATCTGGGGTGAAAACTCCCAGAATGAATATGGCGGTCCCGCATCCGACGCTGAGAACAACGTCCTTACAAGGCGCTGGCTTGAGGAATTCGGAGGGCTTCTGGGGCTCAGGGTCTCGGATCTGATCGGCCAGGAGGGAATAGAAAAACGCCATCTGATCCAGTACACATATCCAACAGACGAAGAACTTCAAAGAGTAAAACTGACCGGGTTGTTTCTCGGATATTATCTGCCCTGGGACGGTCTTCAGAACGCCATCGTAGCCCAGGGACACGGTTTTGAAACCTTCAATCGTTTTGTCGAAGGCTCCCTTGCCAACTATGAAAATCTTGACAACTATCAGACAGGAATCCATGATTACTTCAAGTTTCTGAAATTCGGCTTTGGACGGGCTACGGATATTGCCTGCCTCCATATCCGGCGTGGAAGACTTCTGCGCCATGATGCGCTCGAACTTGTAAGGATGCATGACGGAAAATTCCCATGGACATACCTTGGACGTCCTGTAGAGGAAATCTTAGAAGAGATCGATTTGACCGTTGAGGAATTCATCAGAATATGCGACAGATTCACGAATAAAAAAATCTTCAGGAAAGATCCGCAGGGAAGACTCATCAAGGATAGACAAGGCAACCTGACCAAGATAAATTACGACAACCCATGAAAAAAATTGCCATTATTGATTATAGTATGTGCAATCTGGATTCAGTCAGCCGGGCGGTTGACCGCTGCGGCGGCACACCTTCCATCACATCAGAGGCATCCGGAATCAGAAACGCGGACGGTATCATACTGCCAGGAGTCGGGGCCTTCGCCGAAGCCATGACCGAACTCGAATCAAGGGACCTCATAAAACCAATAAAAACACAAGTTCTCGAGAGACATGTACCTTTTCTGGGGATATGCCTTGGGATGCAGCTCATGGCCACAAAAGGCTATGAAGGCGGGGTAACCAGTGGCCTCGATCTGATTCGGGGTGAGGTTGTGCGCTTAGTTCCTGATTCTCCTCAAACCAGGATACCGCATGTTGGCTGGAATGAGATAATAAAGATCAAAGCCTCGCCGCTTTTCCAGGACGTACCGGATAAGGCGAATTTCTATTTTGTGCACAGCTATCATTTTAAATGTGACAATGAGTATATAATAACTACAACCCAGTATTGCGGCGGATTTGTCTCCACTGTCGGCCACGAAAATTGCTTCGGGGTCCAGTTTCACCCTGAGAAAAGCCTTAAAACGGGCCTGCTGCTCCTACGAAACTTCATAAACATATGCTGAAAGTCCGGGTTATCCCAACTCTTCTTTATAAAAATTTCGGCTTGGTCAAAGGTGAGCGGTTCAATAGCTGGAGAAGGGTAGGCACAGCCCTTCAGTCCGTAAATGTTTACAGCATAAGAGAGGTGGATGAACTTGTCTTCCTGGATATCACCGCCACTGAAGAGAAACGTCAACCGGATTTCGAAATTATCGACGACCTTACGGACGAGTGCTTCATGCCGTTCACCGCTGGCGGAGGAATAAGAAATATTGAGGATATACACGGACTTCTGAGGGTGGGAGCGGATAAAGTTGCGATAAACAGCGCGGCTGTCGTAAGCCCTGGCCTTATCAGGGATGCCGCCCGGCGTTTCGGGGCACAATGCGTCATTGTATCAATAGACTTCAAAAAATATAGAGATGACGGATACGAGGTGTTCATAAATTCCGGCAAAACGGCCACAGGTCTTACGCCGCTTGAACTAGCGAAGGAAGCCGAAGAATTGGGTGCCGGCGAGATACTGCTCACATCCATTGACCGTGATGGAACCATGTCCGGTTATGAACTCGACTGCATACGCCAGGTCAGCGAGGCGATATCCATCCCGGTAATCGCCTCCGGTGGGGCAGGATGCCCGCAACATTTTTATGAAGCGATAACAATAGGGAAGGCATCGGCAGTAGCCGCAGCCAGTGTCTTCCACTTCACCGAGCTCACCCCGCTTGACGTAAAACACTACCTGCATCAGCATGATATTCCCGTGCGACTTCCTGACACAGAACCAAAATAACAAACCCTATGGAAAAGAAAAAAATAATAGCTACCGTGGAATGCAGAATGACCTCATCGCGGCTTCCGGGCAAGGTTATGCTTGAATCATACGGTAAGACCATGCTGGAACATATCGCCGAACGCCTTTCAAGGGTCAACAGGATCGAACAGATAATATTCGCCACTACCACTAACAAAACCGATGATTGCATCGAGGAACTCGCTCGCAAAATCCGTGTAGGGTGCTTTAGAGGCCCGGAAGAAGACGTACTGCAACGGATTTTATCCGCTGCAAGGGCGCATGAAGCGGATATCATCGTTGAAATAACCGGAGACTGCCCGCTTATCGACCCTGACGTAGCCGCCCAAACAATAGAGCTATATCTGCAAAATGCATGTGATTATGCATCAAACGACCTCAAACCCTCATTTCCCCTGGGCATGGACGTACAGGTATTCGCCACTGAACTTCTGGCGCTGGCTGACAGGGAAGGATTGACGCCGGATGATAGAGAACACGTAAGCTGGTATATAGTAAGACATCCCGAACGATTCCGCCTCCTGCATCTGCCGGCCCCGCCGCCGCTCTACTGGCCGGAACTACGCCTTACATTGGATGAAGGAAGGGATTTCATACTGATCGACAGGGTATTTCAAGCCCTTTATCATCAAAAACCGGATTTTGACCTTTATGACATAATAAGGTTTCTGAAAGCCAATATTCATCTCACTGGAATAAACGCGGATGTTATCCAAAAGCGGCCCTCATAATACCGATCCGATAAGAACAGCCGTTATAGGACTTGGCAATATAGGTCTCGGTTATGATCTCGACAGCAAAAGAGATACGATATTCACACATACCAAAGCCTGCCTAAGGCATAACGCCTTCGAGCTTGTCGCCGGGGTTGACCCTGATAAACAAAAGCGCGCCGCGTTTACAAAAATCACCAATAAAGATACCTATGCCAATATAAATGATATAAAGGTACGGATAGATCTCATCATAATAGCAACACCGACACCATATCATGGTGAAGCAGTAGAAAAATCTATCCAATTATCACCTAAAGCTATTCTTATTGAGAAACCCATAGCAAATAATATACATGAGGCTGAAAAGATAATAAATATATGTAACACACATAATATAGCTTTATATATCAACTATTTCCGCAACTTTGATCCTAATATCATTGCAATAAATAACTTTATCGTAGAAAACAATTATGGCCCATTTCGCCATATAATATGCAACTATTCCAGAGGGATATTAAACAACGCCTCACACATGATCTCATTATTGCTAACCTTTCTCGGTAAACCTCATACTATAAAAAAAATAGGGGGCCGTCACCCATTCGGCGCGCATGATATAAACGCCTCATTCATGCTTGGATTCAATGGCGTAACGGCATACTTTTTTCCCTTGGATGAAAGATATGATCTTGTTGAAATGGATATCTTTTTGCAGGCGGGCAGGCTGCGGCTTGAAAATTACTGCGAAGACATAACCGCCTTCTCAATGCGCCAAGACCCGTATTATGCTGGCTACAACAGGCTTATACCGGCTGAAAGGCAACCCAAGCAGCCTGATTTCTTGAGATACCAATATCACGTAATGGACAGGCTGGCGAAAGACATGCAAAATGAAATGTACGAGTACGCAAATGGCGATAACGCAATGACAACCCTTGACATCTGTCAGGCAATAATTCATGAAACCACGGATGCTGATAGTCTCCAATGATGCCGGTGGCGCTGAGATTCTTTCCGCCTGGTGCTCAAGGCACACCGGCAGATATGAAATAAACTGCGCCCTTTCCGGGCCGGCGGTCAATATCTTTAAAAGGGATAAAATAACCTTTACGCAAAGCCCGATAGAGACGATAGGTTCCCAAGAAGCCTATGATTTTGTCTTGACCGGAACAAGCCTTGAAGCCGACATCGAAAGGGAGGCCATTCATCTGGCCAAAAAACACGATATCCGTTGCATAACATTTCTGGACCACTGGGATCTATACAAAGAACGTTTTGGCGACAGGGGAAATTGGCTAACCAAGCTCCCTGACGAGGTCTGGGTGGGGGATTATTACGCCTATTATCACGCGCTCAAGGAAGGGTTTCCGGAAGGACTGCTAAGATTAGTTGAGAATCCGTATTTCACAAAGATACTGTCGTTGAGATTCAAGTTCGAGAAAAAAACTGTTGAAGAAGCAAGAAAGACGCGCAAGATACTGTTTATATGTGAGCCTATATCAAGGAAACTTGCCGCCTCGTTTGGCGAGATGGCAATAGAGTTTGATGATGAGCTTGAGAACATGAAACAGTTCCTTGCTGCATTGGCAAGGAATCAGGAAAAAATATCTCACGTAACGCTCAGACTTCATCCATCCGAAGACAGAGAAAAATATGACAAAGTAATAGGCGGAGTCAATATCTCCATTCCTCTATCTATATCTAATGAAAAAATGGTTTTCAACGACATAATAAGACACGATATTATTGTTGGTATCGAAAGCAACGCACTTGTTATCGCCACTTTAATTGATAAGGATGTCTTCAGCTGTATAACCGGCAAACAATGGCGTATATCCCTGCCTCACAGGGAGATAAAAAAACTTATGGGCTACGATGAACTATTCGCCCGATATATCTAAGGATGATCTCAATGAAACTGGCCATAAACGGCGGAGCTAAAGTCCGGATAAAACCTTTCCCTGCCTACAGGGTCATCGGCGAAGAAGAAAAACAGGCGGTTCTAAGTGTACTAGATTCGGGTGTGCTGTCCCGCTACCTTGGATGCTGGCATGACGATTTTTATGGAGGTCCTGAGGTCCAGGCCCTGGAAAGAGAATGGGCTGAATACTTCGGCATCAGACATGCGATAGCGGTCAATTCGTGCACATCTGGCCTGCAATGCGCGGTGGGCGCCATAGGCGTCGAGCCAGGCGACGAGGTTATTGTATCGCCGTACACTATGACCGCCTCCGCTACCGCCCCGCTTGTCTTCAACGCGATACCGGTATTCGCCGACATAGAGCCAGACTATTTCTGTCTTGACTCTGCATCAGTAGAGTCAAAAATAACCTCGAGAACAAGGGCCATCATTGTCGTGGACATTTTCGGCCTGCCGTACGACATGGAAAAGATCAACAGCATAGCCAGAAAACACCGCCTCTTTGTCATAGAAGACACAGCCCAGGCCCCGGGGGCCATGTACGGCGGTAAATATGCAGGCACACTTGGGGACATAGGGGTATTTTCCCTGAATTATCACAAACACATACATTGCGGGGAAGGGGGAATTGTCGTAACGGACAACGATGAACTCGCCGAACGCATCCGTCTCATAAGAAACCACGCCGAGGCTGTAGTGGAGGCCAAGGGCGCACAAAACCTCGTCAACATGATCGGATTCAATTTCAGGATGCCGGAGATGGAGGCCGCCATCAGCCGCCGCCAACTTAAAAAACTCTCAGGTCTCATCAAAACAAGGATGGAAAATTGTGCATATCTGGCGGGAAGGCTCGCCGAAATCCCGGCGATCACCCCAGCCAGGATACGAGAGAGCTGTTCCCACGCATATTATGTCCAGCCGTTCAAATTCAAGGCCGGCCTGGCAGGGGTGTCAAGAGACACCTTCATCGACGCGGTCAGGGCCGAGCTACCCGTCACGGAATTAAGGGAAAAGGAAGGGCCGCTTCTAAGCTGCGGCTATGTAAAGCCGCTTTACCTCCAGCCTATGTTCCAGCAAAAAATCGCCTATGGCGCCTGCGGATACCCGTTCAATCTGACACAGAGCGACACCATTAGTTATCAAAAAGGCATATGTCCTGTGGCTGAATTGATGCATGAGAGAGAGCTTTTCCTGCACGAAATGATGCGGCCCGGCATGACCAGGGAAGACCTAGACGATGTCGTCAAGGCGTTTGTCAAGGTATGGGAAAACAGGGATGAGCTGACGGGGTGTTAAGAAATATCCCCTTTGAACATGGCGAAATGCACCATGTCCTCCTCGTGATTTTCAAACAGAAAATGCCGTCTGCGGACCCCATCCTCAACCATGCCCAATCCCCTTGCCAGATTGATCATCGGCCTGTTCGCCGCCATCATACCAACTGTCACCTTTCTCAACCCCGCGTCCTTAAGCAGAAAACAGCAGATGCCATCCAGCGCCTCCCTGCCGTAACCGTGTCCATGCAAGCGCTTTTCCCCTATAATGATGCCCATGTCGGCCACCAGGTTTTTGATATCCACATAGGCGTTGAGGTTTCCGATATGCCCGTGGCCCTGAGCTGTCTCCTCAATGGCCCAGAAATAATTGCTGGTACCGCGAAATGATTCAAAATAGGCACGGCAGGATTCCATCGTATGTGTCCTGTGGCGCTGTTCGCTGTAGCGGACAACGTCAGGGTCGTTAAGCCACCCCAGATACCTTGCGGTAAGATGTCTTTCCTCAAAAGGGACTATTCTGAGGCGTACGGTATGGATTACAGATGAAACTGCCATGTCATTATTGATAGCAATATTAAAGAATCACTTCTTTTCCAATAAAAACCATGTCAAATCGTCAAGGGGAAAATTATTGTCTCTGTGATAGACAAAACCATAGTCAACTAACCTGACGCCAGGGAATCTGTCCATGATCTCTCCAGCGAAATCGCGTTTAAAGAGCCTGCCCGAGTGCCCCCTGTAGGGAATCTCCACAGGAGATGGATTGTAGTATTCGATAACGCATATGTATCTGGATGATGCCTCGAATAGCAGGTCGTATACCGCTGGCAGGGCATCAGGGTTCATATGTATCAACACGCCGCAGACAAGGGAAAAATCCCGCGGGTAATCCAGGCTGAAATCCAGGATAGATGAATGATAGACCTTGGCCTCGCCCCACTTCCTCAGCTCTTCCACGGCCTTTTCGTTTATCTCGATGGCAGAAAGACCCATGCCTGGGAACATGTGATGGATGGTCCGCAGGTTCTTGCCGATATTCGCGCCGAACTCCACCAGTGAACGCACCCCATTGGTCCTGGCAAGTATCCTGCTGAAAAGCGCCGTTCTGGCAGCCAGATCGTTTTCCACTGGGTTTCTGCCTATGTATTCGTCCCCGAACTCGCCTGCCCAGAACATCTCCTGTTCCGTCTTATAGGTCATACATCCTTCCTTTCATGCGCAGTGTCTCGAACATCCTTTCCGCTGTAGCCCAGTCTTCGGTGGTGTCAAGGTCCTGGACAAGATATCTTGGGAGAATAACTGGCGCCGAATCCCGGCTGTATATCCTCTTCTCCTCCATAAACCGCCCGCAATCTAGCCAGTAAAACTGACCTGCGTCGTGATATGCCACCGGAAGATCGTTGCTCCTGGCAAGTTCGTGTTCAGGCCATATCATGGCCAGGCGTCCGTCATCTCCTATCTTCAGCGCCCTGAAGATACAGGCTGGAAACGTGGTTACCGGGAATACCGCCGTTGCACAGCTGGTTTTGAGCTTGTCAAAGGAATTTCTCAGCAATTCAGAGGTGATGAACGGGGCCGTGGCGTAGATGCAGCAGACATTTTCAGGTGAAAACCCGCCGGTCTTCAACCATTCAATCGCATGTATAACCACATCGGCGGTAGCGGTAAAATCGCCTGACAACTCCGCTGGCCTCAAAAACGGCGTCTCAGCCCCGTATCTTCGTGCAACGCTAGCTATATCAGCATCATCGGTTGAGACAATGACACGCTCAAAAAGACCGCAAGAAAGTGCTGCGTCTATGGAATAGGCGATGACCGGCCTTCCGCAAAAATCTTTTATGTTTTTACGGGGTATCCTTTTGCTGCCGCCCCGCGCAGGTATTATCGCTATATTCATAGACAGACCCAAAATATTACGCTACAAGGTCCCAGGACAACGGCGTTCCCCGGTTTATATCCCTTGCGGCCCTGCGTCCTATTACATCGTATATATTACGGGGGTGAAGACCAAAGCCGGGCCGTATGGATCTCACGTTTTTCTCTGAAAAAAATTCTCCGGCGGAAACATCCTCGACAACAAAGAGCGAACGGCGGAAAACCCTGCTGGACCTCTCACCTTCCGTAACGGAATAACTTACATGGCCTACAGCCCTTTCCGCAACCCTTACAGAGTCAACCATGGCCTTGAATTCATGCGGCTCAAGGGAAAAGGCGCTGTCAGGCCCACCCCGCGCCCTTGAAAGCGTAATATGTTTCTCGACAATGACCGCGCCAAGGGTGACCGCGGCAACCGGAACCGCGATCTCAAGGCTGTGATCCGAAAGACCCACTGGAAGACCGAAGGTATCCGCAAGATTTGCTATCGTCATAAGATTCATATCATCCGCCACGGCGGGATACGCGCTTGTGCATTTGAGCAGCGCCACTGCCCTTGAGCCGCCATCCAGTAACGTCCTTACGGCTTCATCAATTTCGGCGAGAGTCGCCATGCCGGTTGACATTATAACAGGTTTCCCAGTGGCGGCGACCGCACGCAGCAGGGGGATGTCGATAAGCTCAAACGAGGCTACCTTATACACAGGTACGCCGAGCTGTTCCAGAAAATCCACGGCTGTGCCGTCAAATGGGGTTGAAAAAAATCCCATGCCGAGGCCTTCCGCCACGTTTTTCAGCCTAGGATGCCACTCCCATGGGGTATATGCCTCTCTGTACAGGTCATAGAGGGTCTTCCCTGCCCAGATATTGCCCCTTATGAGAAAAAATTCATTATTGCAGTCAATGGTAAGGGTGTCCGGTGTATAGGTCTGGAGTTTGACAGCGTCCGCGCCGGACTCCTTAGCGGCCTCGACTAGTCTTATCGCCTGAGAAATATCCTGATTATGATTGGCTGAAATCTCAGCAACTATATAGACAGGATGTCCCTTGCCAACAAGTTTCTCCCCTATTTTTATCGCTCCGCCCATTGGGCAGGTCCCCTTTCAAGCCGCATTGTGACGGCGCTGAACCCATTTTGAAGGCCGTCTGACAGCTTTCGAAATCCCGCTCCTGCGAATGCCCTTAAGGATGGCACATTTTCTGACCTTACAAAGGCATCCACATATTTCACATCGTATTCGCTGAAAAATCCGCGGCATGCCTGGATGAGAAGGCGTTTACCGAGCCCAAGGCCACGAAGAGCGGCATCTATGGATATTGAAATCACCGCGCCGCCATCTCCGACAATGTCAAACCTTATCTGGCCTATCCCATCTCCCGCCTTCGTAGTTGCGACATACAATATGCAGTCAGGGTCGGCCAGCCTGGCATTAAACCATTTCTCATGTTCTTCCCATTTTATTTTATCGGGATAAAACGAGAAAGACCTTACGCTTGGATCATTGGCCCAACGATAAAGATCCTCCATGTCACGCGTAACGGCGCGCCTGATAATAGGATCAAATGATATCATGCAATCAGTAACGCGCTCAGCCCCCTTGCCGTCCACCATGGCCGAACCAGCCTTGCACAGCCTTCGCCGTAGCTCTGTATCCAATAAAAGGTTATGGATGGCATCCGCAAGGTCCTCTATCTTCAGCCTCGACAACCAGCCCATGTTTACGGCCGCCCCGGCCTTTCCGAATGACTCGGCTACCCTTTCCTGATTTTTAGCTGTAATCACTACAATAAATGGCTTTCCCATAAAGGCCAGTTCATAACACGTCGTTCCACCAGCTGATATCGCCATGTCGGCCCATTCGATAACGGGCGCCATGTCCCTGACATCTCTTATCAATTCAACATGGCACGACAGACGGGAAACATCCTTGCTGATCCTGTCAAATCCATTGACAAGCGGACCCAAAACGATTTTTACATGCAAACCTGGCCTTGCTATCATAAACAAGGCGGAAAGGATGCATTTAACTGAGTCCGTTACATCCCCACCGCCAAGAGTTATCAGAAGATTTCCAGCTTTTTCGTGAAAAAGGGGTCCCTCAGCTAACTTTATGAAATTTGAACCAAGAAGAATGTATCTTACCCCGACGAGCGATATCGGCCCGCCCTTATCGCCGTAAAGCCCCTTTTCTGCATAACTATTCTGATTGACTATGATATCCGCATTATATTCAGGCAGTGATGCAAGATCATCGATCAACAAAAGATGGATACCCATGGACTTCATCGCAAGGTGGTACGCCTGATCAAAGTGATAGCCGTCAACCACCAGCCAGCACGGGGCGGATGACACGCCCATCGCATCTCTCAAGATATTGCCGGTGACTATTGCATCCCCGGCGTCCGGATGCGGCGTGGATATCCCAAAAAGCTCGAACCCGGCATTCAGTATGCGGGACTTGAGACTATGGCTGCCGTCTAGTGACGATATGAAAACCGCGCGGCCTCCGCTGTGACACCATGCCCGGGCAAGTGACATGCACCTGACAAGATGCCCTATCCCCATATCTGGAGCGGCGTCAACCCTTATAAAAAGCGGTTGCTGGGCGAGGACATGCAGCATATCTATGACATAAAGGACCTAAGGCTCGATGCCACATATTGCGCATCTTCGTCTTCCATGCCCTGGTGGATGGGAAGGGTCAATATGTGTCCATAAGCGGCCTCGGCCCTGGGACAGAGCCCGTCGGACGTCCCGAATCTCTGTCTGTAATAGCTGTGAAGATAAACCGGAAGATAGTGGACATTCACACCAATCCCTTGCCTCCTCATGCCGTCATATGCCTTCTGTCTCTCATCCTTGCCGGCCAGTCTTACGACATAGAGATGATAGGCATGGTCCACACCTGCCTTAACGGCAAGCGGTGAGACCCGATCTGGTGCTGAAAAGGCCTTGTCATAGAGACTGGCGATCTCTTTACGCCTTTCAAGCCAGACCGGAAGTTTCTTAACCTGGCTCACGCCAAGGGCGCACTGCATATCAGAGAGGCGGTAATTAAAGCCAAGCTCCACCATGTCATAGCGCCAGGTCCCCTGGGCCTCTCTTTCCCTCTGGTCTGTCATGACTCCGTGGTTGCGGAACCTGCGCATCTTTTTTGCCAATTCCTCGTCATCTGTCGCAATCATGCCGCCTTCCCCTGTCGTTATATGCTTGACCGGATGGAAGCTGAAACAGGTCATATCCGCCAATGTGCCGGCGCCTCTTCCTTTATATTTTGCGCCAAGGGCATGACATGCGTCTGCGACAAGGGCAATACCGTATCCATCGGCTATGGCACGCAAGGCGTCATAATCGCAGGGCTGACCCGCATAGTCAACAGCTATCACGGCCCTTGTCATAGGGGTTATTTTTCTCGCCACATCAACCGGGTCTATGAGAAGTGTATCCGAGTCAACATCGGCAAAGACCGGTTTTGCACCGGTATAGACCACGGCGTTGGCGGTTGCCACAAATGTGATAGCAGGGACTATTACCTCATCGCCAGGGCCTATGCCGATCGCGGACATCGTTGCATGAAGCGCAGCTGTCCCGCTGCTTACGGCCACACAGAAACGAGCACCCGTAAATGCACAGACAGCCTGCTCAAAGCGGCCGACCATAGGCCCTGTCGTGAGCCAGTCGGACCGGAGGACCTCTCCGACAGCCTTTATGTCTTCTTCATCAATAAGTTGACGGCCATAGGGTATAAAGGTCATGGCCTCAGATCAACCCCTTGTCCGATCAGGACGGCACGAAGTTCGTCGGACGAGAGCCACCTATCATTTCTGTCGCTGGCATATATAAAGTTTTCGCCAACCAGCTCGCCATTTTTTTGACACACTTCGTCGCATCTTTCCCTGCTAGGCATGACAGTAAAAAACCCGTCAAGCCTTACCGTGTACCTGCCTTCGTCTTCATTTATAAGGACCTCGTGGAGCTTCTCCCCCGGCCTTATGCCCACAACCTTCTGCTCGCATCCAGGGGCCAGGGCCTCGGCCAGATCCGTAATCTTCATGCTTGGTATCTTTGGAATGAATATCTCCCCGCCCTTCATCATTGAAACGGCCCTGGTCACAAGGTCAACCGACTCATCGAGGCTGAGCCAGAATCTGGTCATGCGCGGGTCTGTTATGGTCACACAGCCCTGTTCGCGCTGTTTTA
>JAJYLJ010000159.1 GCA_021787835.1 Deltaproteobacteria bacterium
GACAATTCATTATGTTGGTAAGTGCTGTTCGAGTCTGTCTGCCTTTTTTAGCGGTTCCGCAAGAATATATCTTGAAGATTATACTTGAGAGGAAGGGGGATTAAAATGGAAGACGGCGGAATAAGAAACATTGTTGTCGCAGCCAATAGCGGAAGCGGCAAGACCTCTTTGGCGGAGGCAATGCTTTTCACTGCCAAGGCTGTAAAGCGTCTGGGCAAGGTGGATGACGGTAGTTCAACGCTTGATTTTGAGCCCGAAGAGATCAGGCGCCATATATCAATAAACAATGCCTTTCATGACCTCACATGGGAAAAGACTAAGATTTATATGATTGACACCCCAGGGGACGACAATTTTTTGGCCGAGGCCAAAATGGCCCTGCGGGTTGCGGATAACGTGCTCTATGTAGTAGATGCCGTTGACCCCATAAAACCTCAGACGGATAAGGTCTGGTCCATGATCCGGCAGTTCAATCTCCCTGTGATGATATTTGTGAACAAGCTGGACAAGGAGAGGGCGGATTTCAAAAAGACCATTGAGACGGTAAAGACCGCCCTGGGCCTAAGACTGGTGCCGGTTTCAATACCGATCGGCGCCGAGGAAGGTTTCAGGGGTATCGTTGACCTCATCCAGATGAAGGCCTATGAATATGCGCCGGATGGAAGCGGAAAGGAGACCCGGATCGAGATACCTGCTGACATGAAGGACGAGGTCGATACGCTCAGGGGAAATCTTATAGAATACGCCGCCGAGTCAGAAGACAGCCTCCTTGAAAAGTTCTTGGAAGGCGGAGACCTGACGTCCGAAGAGATCATTTCTGGTCTCATGAAGGGCACCGCCCAAGGAGGGTTTGCGCCGGTCGCGTGCGGTTCGGCCATCAAGAATGCGGCCGCGGCGAACCTTCTTGACCTCATCGTGAGGCTGCTTCCATCGCCTGAGGGCAGGGGCGATGTAAAGGGCGTCAACCCAAAGACCGGTTCCGAGGCCGCAAGGCGGCCCCTGATTGATGAGCCTTTTTCCGGTCTCGTATTTAAGACCTTGATCGATCCTTATGCAGGCCGTCTTTCCATATTAAGGGTTTATTCCGGCGTAATCAGGCCTGACGGCTCGGTATATAACAGCACGCATGATATGGAGGAGCGCTACAGCCAGATACAGGTTTTGCAAGGCAAGACTCAGAGACCGGCGCAGCAGGCCGGTCCAGGCGAGATAATAGCCATAGCGAAGCTTAAAGAGACCTCATCCGGTGACACCTTGTGTGAACGCACCAGCCCTGTTTCGTACCCATTTGTGGATTTTTTAGGCGCTGTTCTTACCTATGCCGTGAAACCCAAGACAAAGGGCGACGAGGAGAAGATTACACAGGCCATTACGAGGATCAGGGAAGAAGACCCTACCATCATGGTACAGCGGGATCAGCAGACCGGGGAGCTCCTGATTGCTGGTAACGGTCAGTTGCATCTTGATTGCACCATAGAAAAGATGGAGCGCAAATTTGGCGTTCACGTAGATCTTGCCCTTCCAAAGATACCTTATCGCGAGACCATCAAGGGGTCGCAAAAGGGCGTGGTTTACAGGCATAAAAAACAGACTGGAGGCGCTGGCCAGTTTGCCGAAGTCCACTTTGACATAACGTCTCTTCCCCGCGGCACCGGCTTTGAATTTGAAGAGGCCCTTGTCGGCATGAATGTCCCGAGGAATTTTGTCCCTGCGGTGGAAAAGGGTCTTCATGAAGCCCTCCAGGCCGGACCCTTGGCAGGTTTTCCTGTGGTGGATGTCAAGGTGAGATTTTATGATGGGAAATCCCATGAGGTCGATTCATCAGAGACCGCATTTAAGATAGCCGCTATCCAGTGTTTTAAAAAGGGCATCCTGGATGCCAAACCGACGATACTTGAACCCATAGTCAAGATGATTATAAAGGTGCCGGACATTTCTGTCGGCGATATAATCGGGGACCTTAATTCCAGGCGCGGCAAGGTTATGGGTATGGAGCCGGGGCAGACCGGGCAACAGGTGATAACCGCCCTTGTGCCGATGTCCGAAGTCCAGCGTTATGTCCTTGATCTTAACGCAATAACTGCGGGACGCGGGTCGTTTACAACAGAGATGTCGCATTACGAAGAGGTCCCGGGCAATTTGGTCGAAAAGATTGTGGCCAAACTGAACGATGAAAAGGAAAGGGCGAAGGGAGAAAAGTGATGTATGCAGCAGGTGTTCTCACCATCAGTGACAGCACTGCTAGAGGTGAGAGAGAAGACAAGGGCGGGCCTATAGCGGCCGGGTTGCTTGCCAAGAATGGCTATGATGTCCTTATCCGAAAGGTGGCTCCTGATGAGAAGGATGTCATCAGCAGGATTCTTGTTGAATGGAGTGATGAAAAAGGCATTGATCTTATCGTCACCACTGGCGGTACAGGGCTCACTCCGAGAGATGTCACTCCTGAGGCTACAGCAGCTGTTATTGCCAGGGATATACCTGGGATAGCCGAGGTGATGCGGGCAAAGGGTGCGAAAGAGAATCTCAGGGCCATGCTATCAAGGGCCGTCGCTGGAGTAAGGGGCAAGACGCTTATCATAAATCTGCCAGGAAGCCCTGCTGGAGTCGAGACAGGGCTTTCGGCCATCCTCCCGGTCTTGATGCACGCCCTGGACAAGATCAGGGGGGACGTCACCCCTTGCTGCGATAAATAGACATGGAGATTTTATGAAAATAGGCATAGTAGGCCTGGCTGGCAGTGGCAAGACCACCATTTTCAACGCCTTGACAGGGGCCAGTGTTGAGGTGTCTTCATATAGCGGGGCTAAAAAAGACCCGAATCTGGCGGTGGTCGGGGTGCCGGATAGCCGTCTTGAAAGATTGTCCGGCATGTATAAACCCAAAAAAACCGTTCCTGTTCAGGTGCAGTATGTGGATGTGGCCACAGCTCTTCCAGGAAAGGATGGGGGGGAGGGCGGACCAAAGGATGCCTCAATGGATGAAATTTTGAGGCTTCTTCGTCCTGTTGACGCGTTGGTTATGGTGATAAGAAATTTTGACCGGATGGGTGAGCCGGCAACCCCCCAGAAGGACCTCGAGGCCTTTGAATCCGAGATGATACTTACGGATCTTATAGCAGTGGAAAGGCGTCTTGAGAGGCTTGAAAAAGAGCTTGCCAAGGCCAAAAAGGGGGACCCGAAGGAGTTTGAGTTGTTAAAGAAGGCGCGCGGAGTGCTCGACAGCGGCAAGGCCCTGCGCACATTTCCGGAGATAATAAACTATCCGGCCTTAAGGGGCCATGCCTTTTTGTCGGCGAAACC
>JAJYLJ010000037.1 GCA_021787835.1 Deltaproteobacteria bacterium
GAACAGATCCTAGATATGATGTCTCAAAAACTTGGAGGGTACGAAAATATCCCTGATGCCATAAAATATGCCAAGGATGTCGCCCCTGAGATTATATTAAATGTAGCCATGTCCTCAATGGACAGTGTTAATGATGAAAACTCCCCGTTCGATCCAAAGACAAGGACCATCCTGTTTTTAACAGCCGCGCTTGCCATTAAAGATGAGGAATGTATCAAGGCGCAATTAAATGCCGCTCTGACCGCCGGCGCGACAAAGGACGAGCTGGTAGCAGTTATAAAAATAGTCAGACATGCCGCAAACAACGGCATGATAGGCGCGGCAGCGCCCATACTGAAGGCCCTGGCCGGACGATAACGGCTCATGGGCCTTGGCCGGCAGTCCATATCACCTGGCATCTATTGCGGGGATTGCACCAGTTTGACCATGCCCAGGGCGTCAAGCGCCGCGCTCCCGTCAGCTGTATTGTCAAAATAGACGAATGTCTCGATTCCCCACCGTGATATCAGGCTTAGCCATTCGGAAAGCCTCTCTTCGCCATATAACCCTTCATAAAGGCCTGAAGACCCGTGCAGCCTCACATAGCTGAAATCAGCCGTCACTTTTACGCTCATGGGGTAACGCCCCGCCGTATCGCTTATGACCCAGGCAGCATTGTGATCGCTCAGCATGCGCCAGACCTCTTCCGCGTGCCATGAGGAATGTCTTGCCTCGATGGCGATTCTTTTGCCGTCAGGCTGCATGTCGAGAAACCTTGTAAGGTTACCTCTTTCAAACGGAAGGTTCGGGGGCAGTTGAAAAAGTACCACACCAAGCTTATTCCCAAGCGGCTCTATCTCATCCCAGAACCTCTTCATGGATTCACAAGACACATCAAGCCGCTTTACGTGGGTGAGAAACCGTGACGCCTTGACTGACCACAAAAATCCATCAGGCGTACGCCTGTACCACCCCTGCCATATCTTTTTTGGGAAAGAGCGATAAAATGAGGCGTTTAATTCAACGCTTTCAAAAAAATCTGCATATATCTCAAGATATTTCTTGATGGGTGCGCCATCTGGATAAATTCTGCCGATAAAGCATCTATAATTCCAGCCGCTCGTACCGATATGTATTTGATTTATGGACAAGATTTCAAACCACCCACATATGCCCACAAAAAAGGGCTTAAAAAAATATTGCGCCCGGCATGAAATACTTATATCACAGCCCAAGGGAGTGTTGACAGCCCCGCGGCTTTATCTTAGAGACGACTAAGCCGGACATGAATGCGCTACCGCATCGACCTTCTTATAGTCACACCTAAAAGGAGAACCCGCACAATGAACTGGAGAGAGGTTTTCAGGAAAAAAACCTACGCGCCAGAAAAGAGATTCTTAAGAAGGCTTGGGCTGCTTGACCTTACCCTTCTTGGAATGGGGGCCATAATAGGCGCCGGGATATTCGTAATCACCGGCAAGGCCGCGGCGACAATGGCAGGCCCAGGGATAGTATTCTCCTTCATATTGGGCGCCATAACCATAGGCATAAGCGCGCTGGTCTATGCCGAACTCGGCTCAACATATCCTGTTTCAGGAAGCGCTTACAGTTACAGCTATGTGACGATAGGCGAAATAGTAGCCTGGATCGTAGGCTGGGAGCTACTCCTTGAATATGGCATAGCCACATCAACAGTGGCGAGCGGATGGTCAGGGTACCTTAGACGGTTCCTCGAAGAGAGCCTGGGTGTGCACATACCGCTGGCGATCAGCGGCGCGTATGACCCGGCCAGCGGCACTTACATAGATTTTTTTGCATTCTTTATAGTAATTCTGATTTTTATACTCCTGACGGTCGGCATTAAAAAGAGCGCCGTAGTAAATTCGATCATAGTCGGCATAAAGATCATCATACTGTTATTGTTCGTATCCTTTGGTCTCGCCAGTATAAAACTTTCTAATTTCAAGGTATTTCTTCCTTATGGGTGGTCAGGCGTATGGCACGCCTCATCCTTGATCGTATTTGCCTATCTCGGCTTTGACGCGGTATCGACGGTCGCCGAAGAGACAAAAAACCCCAAGAAAAATCTCCCTCTCGGCCTTGTTTTGTCACTGGCCATAAGCACATTTTTTTACATCGTCGTAAGTCTCGCGCTTACGGGCATGGTTTCCTATAAAAAACTTGATGTCCCCGACGCCCTTGCCTTTGCCATGTATCAAGCAAACCATCCGTTTGTCGCAAGCATAATCTCATTGGGTGCGGTAATAACCATATTGAGCGTGATGCTGGTCATGGGTCTGGGTTTTACCAGGGTGGCCTTCGCGCTTGCACGGGACGGACTTCTCTTCAAGGGGCTTGCGGATATACACGAAAGATTCAAAACACCATACAAGGCCACTATCTGCGGAGGCATCCTGCTTTCGCTTCTCGCGGGCCTTGTCCCCCTTAGGACGCTTGCCGAACTTGTCAACATAGGAACGCTTTTTGCTTATTTCATAGCCGGCATCTCGGTTATAATCTCAAGGAGAAACCCCAATACATCCTCGACCTTCAAAATACCGTGCATAACCATATTGATGCCTGTCAATCTGGCACTCCTGATGCTCATAATGGCCGGGCTTCCCTTGATTACATGGCTTAGATTCGTATTGTGGACCGCCACCGGACTTTTTATATACTTTATGTATGGGTTCAAACACAGCAACGTCCGCAGAAAGGCCGCAAAATGACAATCCGGCGCCTCCTCGGCCGTAACAATCCAATATGCCTCCTGGCCTGAAAGCCGCCCGGCCGGCCAAGACGCTTCAAACACAGCCTTCGCTGTGGACGGTACTTTGTAAATATTCCTTGTTCGAGGCCGGCGATTCAGCTTGGTCGATGATAGTCGTCTCCACCTATTTCGGCGTATTCCTACAAAAGGTCATCGGACGGCCCGGAGCCGATTTCGGCTGGGCGGTTACTGTTGGCGCGCTCATAGTCGCCGTCATATCCCCAATCTTGGGGGCGAGCGCCGACAACAGCAGGCGCCGCCAGCCGTATCTGCGTTTCTTTGTCTTTGGTCTTGTCATCTGCACGGCCAGTCTTGGATTGGCGAGGTCATGGCCAACAGCCATATCGCTCTTCATCCTGGCGTATATATGCGCCAATGCGGCGTTTACATTTTTTACAGCCATGATCCCTGCGATCAGCAACAAGAAAAACGTGACCGCAGTGATAAGCATGACTGTCGGCGTCGGCTATGCCGGCAGCCTGGTCTGCCTTGTCGGTTTGAGCAGGCTTGTGCCGACAGACACAACGGCGGGCCGGGTCTTCCTGCCGATGTCGTTGATATATCTTGCCCTTGCGTACCCTGCCATGTATCTGGCCCCTGACTTCAAGGCGGGGCCGCGCAGGCGGCTAGGCATATACGCCGCCTATGGCCGTATCCGCGACACATTCCTGCATGCAAGGAGATACAGATATTTTTTGATATTTCTGATAGGGGATTTTTTGTATGAAAACGCGGTTGCATCCGTAGTCACACTTATGGGCCTCTATTCACGAAACGTAATGGGCTTCAAGGCCAATGAACTGGCCTCGCTCTTCGGGCCGTCCATTATCGTGGCCATGCTTTCGGCCTGGATCGTCTTTGGACCCCTTGTCAAGGCCATCGGCCCCAAAAAAACCGTGCTCATCGACCTCATGATCTGGCTGTCTCTCTTCCTGATGGTATTGGTCGTCAGTCCTGGGATGGTGCTCGATATAGGACCATTTCATCTGGACGCCAGGCTGCTTTTCAAGTTTACGGTAGCCCCTCTGGCCGGACTGGGGCTTGCCGGCGTGTGGTCGTCAAGCCGCGTACTCCTGACGGCGCTTACTCCAGCTGACAAATCAGGTGAATTCTGGGGACTTTACAGCCTTTCGGGCCGCACGGCAAGCGTGCTGGGGGATGCTACATGGTCACTGATCCTGACGGTCTTTGGTGAACAGATATTGGGATATAAGATAGCGGTCGCCGCGCTTATGGTCTATGTGATTATTGGGGCCGTTTTGATAGGCATCCTGCCGGATGCACGCCCTCTATCCGGCAATTTTTTAAAGGAAGAGCGCATTCAGACCGTTTGACAGGGCCGATTGATATTATAGAATCCAAACTTGACAGGGATATAAAAGCGTCAATAAATATAAAATGAAGATTATTAGAATAAATGCCGAATAAGTTGAATGAGCGCCTTTACATTGGACCGGGAGATTGCGCCATAAAGATGCAGCAATTCAAAAAACTGCAGGAGTTAAATTATGCACATAAACAATTATGTTATGTTCCGCAGGCTGAAAGACATTCTTGTCGCCTTCGTTGCACTCGGCCTGATTTTATCGGGCCTGCCGGTCCACGCCGCTCAGGGCGGACCCGCCATGACCAAGGCCGGCAGCGGCTCCGCCCAACCTGTAGTGACAGAAATCATCGTCATGCTGTGGCCTCAAGGGCTTATGGAGACCGCGGCTCCGGCCCCTCTCGCCCCTGAAGCATTGGATCGCCTGACCAATGCGGCCCGGATGACGCTTACCCAGGTCCGGGTCACGCCTACGAATGGGCAGGTCCTGGCGCTTCCGCATCCACTGAGCCTGGAGGAGGCAAGGGCCGTCACGGCAAAAATCGAAATGCTTCCCGGTGTACTCTGGGCCGAACCGGTTGTAGCTGCGGCCGGGGCCGGAGTTAGAGCCCAAGGCGCTCCAGCCGGCGGCGCTGGTTCAGAGGCCCTTGTCGGCCAGATCGTGGTTAAGCTTAAAGACATAAACATACAGCAGGCCGCCGCCCACAATAAACCTCTAGACCTCGCCGTATTGGCCCATCTCAGCCAAACGGCGGGCGTATCCCTTTTGATGGTCCGCCCGATGTCAGGGGGCGCCTATGTATTGGGATTGCCCAAGGAGATACCCTTGAGCGAGGCGCAGGCAATCACGCAGAGACTCATGGGCGACCCTATCGTCCAGTATGCCGATCCGGTAACCACGCTCCATCCCAGCATGACGCCTAATGACCCCGATTATCAGATGCAATGGAATTATTTCGACCCTGCTGGCGGGATAGATCTCCCCGCGGCATGGGATATCACCACCGGTTCGCCAGGCGTCACGGTCGCTGTGGTGGATACAGGCATCACGTCACACCCTGATCTGCAGGCCCATGTGTTGCCAGGGTACGATATGATATACAATGAGCGCGGCCCCGATCCGTCAGACCCTGGTGACTGGGCGTATCCCGGTCAGTGCGGCCCTGGAGATCCTGAGCAATTCACGCCCAGCAGCTGGCATGGCACCCGCGTCGCCGGAATCATAGGCGCTGTCACAAATAATGGAATAGGCGTCGCGGGGGTTGATTGGGACGCCCAGATATTGCCTGTCCGCGTCTTGGGCAGGTGCGGAGGAAGTGATCCCGACATAGCGGATAGCATCAGCTGGGCCGCCGGGTTGCCGGTACCAGGCGCGCCGATCAATCCCAACCCGGCCAAGATCATCAACTTGAGTCTCGGTTCCACTAAACCGGAATCCTGCCCTTGGGTTATGCAGCAGGCGATCGATAACGCGCTCGCCGCCGGTGCGGTGGTGGTGGTAGCGGCAGGCAATGAGTCCGCCTCTGCTTCATTATATGAACCAGCCGATTGCAGCGGCGTGATCTCGGTTGCAGCCACCACCCGCGCGGACGATCTGGCATCTTACAGCAATTACGGCCCAAACCCGACGGTTACGGTCGCAGCCCCTGGCGGCGACGGCACCTCTACTTTTGAGCATAATATCCTTTCAACGAGCAATGACGGGGAATATGGGCCGGGAAATCCTTTTTACGGCGAAGATTTCGGAACCAGTTTTTCAGCCCCCCAGGTCTCAGGCGTTGCAGCATTGATGCTTTCGGCCAATCCCACCCTGACGCCTTCTCAGGTGCGCATCCTGATCCAGGAAACGGCCCGTCCCTTCGCCTCTTCGACACTTTGCGCGTCATTGGGCTGCGGTGCTGGCATTATCGACGCCGCTGCGGCCGTGGCTGCCGCAAAAACGACTGGTAACGTCCAGCCGGCAAATCCAAGCCCTGTCTATCGCTTTTACAACAGCGCAACAGGCAGCCACTTCTATACCATATCGGAAGACGAAAAAAATTATGTCCTGCGGCATATCCCTCAGTTTGAGCTTGAAGGGGTCGCCTTTAACGCCTTTAACTACCAAGTACCTGGCACGCTGCCTGTCTATCGCTTTTATAACGTCATTACAGGCGGTTATTTTTACACCATTTCGGAAGATGAAAAGAACTACGTTCTATGGCACATTCCGCAGTTCAAATTAGACGAGAATGCAGCCTATTTCGCCTATAATACCCAAGTACCTGGCACGCTGCCTGTCTATCGCTTTTATAATGTCATTACAGGAGATCATTTCTATACCATTTCGAAAGATGAGACAAACTATGTCCTTAAATACTCTCCGGCATTTTTTTATGAAGGAATAGCCTATTACGCATTGCCGTGAACTGCCGCTCTCCAAACTAATCGGAAACTATAAAACGGCAGAAAGGTTTTTAGAGAAGCGGATAGAGGGCAGGCATAGATCATATCCTCCGCGGGGCCACATCTATTATACAAGGGCCAAGAGACGCCGTTGTCGGCTAAACTAACACGTGCTCTGCCGGCTTCACCGCCCTAGAATGGCGTCTGTAACGCCCAGCGGAATTTTGACAGACAGGCTGTACCGATCAAGACAGCCAGGTGGGCTTAAGAGTACGGCATCCCCCTTGAAACCGGTTTTTTATGGTGGAGATGAGGGGATTCGAACCCCTGACTTCCACGTTGCGAACGTGGCGCTCTCCCAGCTGAGCTACATCCCCACTTCCTGATTACCAATACCTGACGTTGCCAACATCGACGTGGACAAAATCAGAGGACGGATAATAACCCACACCCCCAAGCCTTAGGCTTACAGCGGTCTTGTGGAGCGTCTCAAGGCTAACAGAAGGCAGCCGTATGTCAATAGCCTTGCCGAACATGTGCAGACTGCCGGCAGCCACCCCACGGCTGTGTTCCCTGAGATATTCATTGGTCGCAGGGGAACGGTAGCCTGATATGACGAGAAACGGCTCTTTCGCACCAAGCCGCCTCTTGATGTCAAAAAGCAAGTCCAGCAGCTTCACATCAATGGGATGCACCTCTTTAGCCCGGAAATCACGAAGTATGTAGTTGATTTCCTGAAGGGTCTTCGGCACATATCTGTCTTTGTAGAAATATGTCTTTTGCAGACTCTCTTCCGTATGAAGGTTATAAAATGAAAGACTCCTATCACTGTCTTCGGCCGGTCTGACCATTGCAAGCGCATCGGCAGCGTGCGACATGAGGCCCATAGTCGTAAGGGCGCCCATCTTTAAAAAACCCCTGCGGGTAAACCGCATTTTAAGGCTGCTGTCTCTAAAACCTGCGAGGAAACTGCCTATCTCTTTAAAAGACTTGTATTTCATCATAAGTCAATTCCTCCTTAATAAATTTTACTGACGGCTTGGCGTCCCCTCTCTAAAGGCCTCATCAAGCAAGGCATCCCGACCGTAGATGTCATCCCTGAAGTTTAAGAGCCCGTTGTCAGATACCCACGCCGTCCAATATAGAACGTAGACAGGAATAGGCCTTTTAAGCCTCACCGTCTCTGTCTTGCTGCTATCTATTTCCCCGATAAGTCTTTCGCGGGACCAGTCCGGATCGCCGCTTAGCAAATATACAGCAAGGTCAACAGGATTTTCAAGACGTATGCATCCGGAACTGAACCCTCTCTGTGTCCTCTTGAAGAGATCTTGGGCAGGGGTGCCATGCAGATATACGTCATATTTGTTCGGGATATTGAATTTCAATCTGCCCAAGGCGTTTAACGGCCCTGGCTCCTGCCTGAATCTAAAATTAAAGTCCCTGCCGGAAATTTTACCCCAGTTTATATGATCCTGCCCTGCGGCAACGGCCTGGCCGCCGCTGTCTATAATCTCTATTTTTTTCTTGTTAAGATAATCAGGGTCTTTTTTAAGGTCAGGCAAGATGTCCTTAATGGCTATGGAGTGCGGCACATACCAATATGGATTTATGATGATGGATGTTATCATTGAGCTGAACACAGGCGTCTGGCGGTAGCTTCTGCCAACAATAACCTTCATCTTCATGACGGATTTACCGTCTTTCATCACGTTTAATTCAAAGTTGGCTATATTTATAATGATGTAGCGCCTCCCAAGGTCCTTCGGCAACCACCTCCACCTCTCAAGGTTCAATTCTATCTGGCGGATCCTCTTTCCCACCGGAACATTCATGGCGTCTATGGTATGTGGACCGGCGACGCCGTCGGGATCGAGGCCATGTCTTCTCTGAAACCTCTCGACAGCGGCCTCGATGTCCCGGCCATAGACATCGCCGTCACCCCTCCCGGGCAGCCGGTCGATATCACCTGAAATCTCAAGTCTTGCGCGCAAAAGGGGCACACGTGGGTCGCTTTGGCCGTATTTGATCGAAGGGCCGCGGGGGATAGACGGCCACCCGCCATTGGCGGCGATGTCCCTGTAAGACTTGAGCGCGAGAACGAGCCTTTTATAGCCCTGATCCCGGGGCCTCAAGAGATCAAAGGCACCTTCTATTTTGTTGTTTTCGACAGCCCGTTCCAAGGTCTTTGCAAGATCGTCGTCGCGCTGACCAATATTCCATTCATCATTGACACGCTCGGGCTCGACCTTGCCGGAAAGAAGATGCGAGGCGCATACAAACAAGGAATTGGTCATGAGGATATCCAGATCGGCAAGCTTCTCGGGGTAGCCATGCCCGCCCGCCTTGGCCTTTCTGTATTTGTCAACCAGGGCCTTTATCTCATCTAACTGGTAATCCTTTGGATTCAAACCGTCATTTTTGACCGATTCAATGGCTCTTATCAAGGAATCAACCCGTGGCGCAGGCCCGCTGTCGTCTATCCAGACGGGCCTGAAAAGACGCGCCCTGTAAAATTTCGCGAGGACCATCGAGCCGCACAGATGATTCTTGACGCACGGGATTACAAGAGGGGTCTTTAGCCCATC
The DNA here is from genome assembly GCA_021787835.1 of Deltaproteobacteria bacterium. Lineage (GTDB taxonomy): Bacteria > Desulfobacterota > Dissulfuribacteria > Dissulfuribacterales > Sh68 > JAJYLJ01. The sequence continues at coordinate 9,044 of JAJYLJ010000037.1, forward strand.
AATGCGCTCTTTGATGTAGACGGACACCTCGTCTGAAAGCTTAACGCCTTGCCGGTCAAGACCTGATGCAGGCGCACCCTGAAAGACGGCGGACACAAGAAACGCGATGACGGATGCGACACATATTCGTATTTTATGTCTGTATATCAATCGACGGCCTCAGTCCCTTCATTTTTAAGAATGCCAAGGCTGAAAAATATTGCAAGAATAACCTTTTCATATTCTTTTGTCACGGCAACGGCAACAGGCGCGGCTGATTTACAGCTCTATTGTATCTTACAATTTTTTGATCCTCATGATCGAATTTCTTTAAAAAATGCAGTCTGACAGCAGAAACAGGATTTGCATAGGACGATAAACTACATTAAGGGTCTTTATTCGCTCGGCATAATCCTTTTGGTTGCTTGACCGGAGTAAATTAACAAAATAAAATTTATTGGTTAGTTTGCTAATCCTTATAAATTTGAGGTGATCAAACATGCCCTTTTCTAAAAAAGGCATATCTCTTCTAAGACTGAGCCTCTGGTGCTTCGTATTCGCAATGATATCTTCATGGACGACTGCTTCATTCGCAGATGAGAAAACAGACGGGAAGGAGGTTCTCACTCTTTCAAGGGCCATAGACATAGCCATCGCCAATAATCCTCTTCTAAAGAGCGCCGAGGCTTTGGTGGAGGCTTCAAGGGCGGATACGTCCGCGAGCTTCAGCGCATTTCTGCCGAACCTTAATCTAAATGAAAATTTTGAGAGGACCAACAACCCTCCGATGGTCTTTACCCATAAACTCGCCCAGCAACGCTTTACATCCGCGGATTTCGCGATTGACAGATTAAACAACCCCAGCCCTATCAACAACTGGCAGACCCAGTTTGTGCTCACCCAGCCGGTGTTCAACCAAGGCCGTGAGATAATAGGATACCGCCTATCAAAGGTGCGCGAACAGATTTCTGATGCTGAAAGGGTAAAATTAAGGCAAACTATCTGTTTTCAAACAGAAAAGGCATATTATCAAACCATCCTCGCCAAGGATAATCTGGGCGTGCTTAACGCCTCGGTGGAGACATCAAAGGCGATGGAAGAGCTATCGGCGAAAAGGGCCAAGGCGGGCCTTGCCCTTAAATCCGACGTCCTGGCGGCCCAGGTGCAACTTACCTCAACCGAGCGCGAAAGGCTCAGGGCCGAGGGAGACATAAAGATAGCCATGGCTACATTGAACAAGATCATGGGAATGCCCCAGGATCATGAATGGAAGATCGCCCCGGATCCAAGACAGGCAACAGACGCGATGTCAATGGATCTTGACTCATGGCTCGAGACAGCGCGCAAAAACAGGCCCGAGATTATCGCGTCAAGAAGGCTTGTAGAGGCCGCAAAACTCAAGACCAAGGGGGCCAGATTCAGATTCCTGCCGTCCGTCAACCTCCAAGGGGCATATGAATCAGATTCCAAGGACCTTGCCGGCAGCAATGGAGATTCCTGGAGCTTGATGGCCATAATGTCGTTCAATATCTTCAATGGATTCGGAGACAGGGCGAGGCTCGCGGCGGCTGACGCCGAGGAGCGGCGCGCCGTCTATCAGGATACGGATGTCGGGGCAGAGGTGGCCCTTGAGGTGAGGCGGGCGTATTTCAATCTTATAACCGCGCAAAAGCAGCTAGATGTGGTCTCAAAGGCCGCCGCTCAAGCCGAAGAGACCTTGAGGATACTTAAAAAACGCTACGAGAACGGCCTGGCCCTGATGGTGGAGGTCTTGAGCGCGGAGACAGCCCTAAGAAAGGCAAGGCTTCAGGAAGCCGAATCCAGATTCGACTTGAGGGTGGCGATGTCCGATCTTAAATTGAAGGCAGGGGTATTGGAGAGGTAGTTTATGAATATAAACAGATTTATCATTTTAATTATCCTGGCCTCATTCTGGTCCATGTCCCTGGCCGCCTGCACCGGTCAAGACCAAGGATCCAAAAGAAAGCCGGTTTCCGCTGTGAGCGCAAAAACCTATCAGGTGACTGAGTCGCAACTTCCTGAGATGATGTCTTTTCCCGGAAGGACGGAGGCCAAGGTGCAGGTCTTACTGGCCTCAAAAGTCCCTGGCTTTGTACGGGCCATAAAGGTGCAGGAAGGAGACCCTGTAAAAAAGGGGGAGCTGGTCTTATCCGTGGATGACACGGACATCAAGACCAGGATTCAGGCGTTGACCGCGGAAAAGGAAGGCATAGCAAGCCGACAAGCGGCGGTGAACGCCGATTTTATCTATGCAAAGGACAATTTCAAACGCTACGAGAGCCTGAAAAAGGATGACGCCGCAACACAGGAGGAATTTGACAGAGCGCGCTCCCGCTTTGAGGCATTAAAAAATCAACTCGAATCCTTCAACGCGGACTTAAGGCGCATCGACGCTAATGTCAAGGAGGCTGAAAACCAGCTTTCTTATGTCTCGCTTGTCTCACCGGTTAACGGCTGGGTGACGGAAAAAACAGTTGATACGGGTAGCTATATAAACCCCGGCGTCACACTTTTAAGGATAGACTCAAGTGAAAACGGTTTCTGGTTTGAGGCGGACATAGACGAAGGCCTGCTTTCAAAAATAACGCCTGACGCAACGGCCAGGCTGTCAATACCTTCCGCCAATATTGATGAGCAGGTCAAGATAAGCCAGATCGTACCCTATGTCAGCCCTTCAACACATACCTTTGCGATAAAGGTCGATATGAAGGAACCAGACCTTAAAAGCGGACTCTACGGAAAAATACTCATACCGAGCGGCAAGCTAAAGTGCCTTGTCATACCAGAAAAGGCCCTGGTTAAAAGAGGCGGCATGACCGGCGTATATACAGTTGGAAAGGACCGGATCGTACACTGGAGGATAGTGAAGACAGGAAGGAAATGGATATATGAAAGGTCAAGCTGGCTGCCTGCCGGATCAGGATATGATCAGTCTGGCGGAAGACCTGAATTCGTTGAGATTTTAAGCGGGATAAACTCTAAAGATACGGTAGTGACTTCAAACCTTGACATGGTGCAAGAGGGAGTACGCCTTGAATAATCAAGAGCCCCACATCATGGATGCGCACAGGGCCACATTCCTGACAAGGCTTACAGAGGCTTTCATTGACTCAAAGCTCACGCCGCTTGCCATTATAGCAAGCCTCCTTCTGGGGGCCTTCGCGGTCTTTTTCACGCCGAGCGAGGAAGACCCCCAGATCGTGGTGCCTATGATAGACGTGATGGTCTCTATGCCGGGCTCAACCCCTAAAGAAATAGAGAACAGAGTCATAGGCCCGATGGAAAAGCTGCTCTGGGAGATACCGAAGGTGAAATATGTCTATTCCACCGCCTCGGAAGGCAATGCCTTGACAATCGTCAGGTTCGATGTTGGGGAAGACACGGAAAAAAGCCTCGTGAAGGTCTATGACAAGCTCTACGCCCACCTTGACTGGATCCCGCCAGGATGCAGCAAGCCATTGATCAAACCGCACTCCATAAATGACGTCCCCATACTGGCCCTCACTCTCTGGGGCGACAACTATGACGGGCTCCTTCTAAGACAGATCGCTGACCAGCTCAACGATGAGATACGCGCCATCAAAGGCGTTAGCGAAACACACATCATAGGCGGCCTAAAGAGACAGGCAAGGATCATTCTAAAGCCTGATGCCCTGGCGAGTCTCTCCATTGATGCAGCGGACGTGATAGACAGCCTCTCTTCCCAAAACCAGGCCTCATGGATCTCAGACATCACCAACAACAACCAAAATTTCTCTCTAAGACTCAATAATTTCTTTGACAATGTAAAAGATATAGGACAGACAGTCGTAAAGGTCGTAAACGGCCGGCCTGTTTTCTTAGACCAAGTGGCCAAGATAGTGGACGGGCCTGAGGAGCCGGCATCCTATGTAATGATAGGCGCGGGAGGAGGGGCTGAAAAAAAGGGTGTAAAGATCCAGCCGGGCGGGCTGAGAGAGGCGGTCACTATATCGGTGGCCAAACGCAAGGGTGAAAATGCCACCGTTATAGCTGACACGGTGCTCAAAAAGGTGCACAGCCTCAAGGGCTTCATCCTGCCGGCCGACGTACACGTAGTCGTGACACGAAACTATGGCGAGACCGCCAAGGAAAAATCCAACGAGCTCCTGGAGCACTTGGCCCTCGCCACCATATCGGTCGCCATACTCATGGCGCTGCTCCTGGGTGTGCAGGCAAGCCTGGTGGTCCTGGTGGCGATTCCGGTCACTCTGGCCCTCACCCTCTTCACCTATTACATGTACGGCTACACCCTGAACCGGGTGACGCTTTTCGCCCTCATATTCTGCATAGGTATCCTGGTGGACGACCCCATAGTCGGGGTTGAGAATATTATCCGCCACTTAAGGCTGCCATTCAACAAGGGCAGGCCGATAAAAAACGTTATAGTAAATGCAGTAGTGGAGGTCGGAAGCCCGCTGGTCCTCGCCACTTTTACCGTAATAGTGGCCATATTGCCGCTGGCCTTTGTTGGAGGCCTCATGGGGCCCTACATGAGACCGATGCCGGTAGGGGCGTCGGTGGCCATGTTTCTCTCCATGATAATCTCTTTTGTGATCACGCCCTGGACCGCCTATCACATACTAAAGGTCAAAAAGGAACACAAGGAAGAAAAGGAAGGAAGGATCACGCGCGCATATCGCTGGGCGATGGGGCACCTTATCAAAAACATCAGATGGCGCTGGGGATTTCTGTCCATAATGGCCCTGATGTTTGCCCTATCCTGCTTCCTCATATACGCCAAGGTGGTCAAGGTTAAGATGCTTCCGTTTGACAACAAGAGTGAGTTTCAGGTCATAATTGACATGCCGAACGGAACGTCCCTCGAAGACACCGCAGCAGCAGCGGAGGATATGGGCTCGTATCTGGCAGCTCAGCACGATGTCACTGACTACGAACTCTACATAGGAACCGCCGCGCCATTTAATTTCAACGGGCTTGTAAGGCATTATTATCTAAGACGCGGGGCGAATGTGGCGGATATACAAGTAAATCTCCTGCCAAAGGACATGAGGTCTGAAGAGAGCCATGCCATAGTCAAGAGACTGAGACCAGGGCTTGACGAAATCGCAGGCAGGTATGGGGCGCGGATAAAACTGGCCGAGATCCCGCCAGGCCCCCCTGTGCTCCAGACCCTGGTGGCAGAGGTTTATGGCCCGAACTATGAAGGACAAATAAAGCTCGCAAGAGAGATAAAAAAGATATTCAAAGAGACAAAAGGCGTTGTTGATGTGGACTGGTACATGACCGATCCACAAAAGGAATTCGTTCTTACGGTAGACAGAGACAAGGCCGTGGCCGCCGGGATACCGCCCGAAAAGGTGATCACCGTCCTTGACGCATCGGTAAAAGGGCTCGACGTAGGTCTCCTTCATGACGACCGCAGCAAAGAAGCCGTGCCGATAGTAGTCAGGCTGCCGGTCGCCGACAGGTCAACCCTGCCGGATCTGAAAGACATCAAACTCAGGGCCTCAAACGGCCGCATGGTAGGTCTTGAAGAGCTTATAAGGATAAAAGAATCCGTGATAGACCACCCAATTTATCATAAAAATCTTCAGCCGGTGGTATATGTAACAGGTGACGTCTCAGGGAAAGAGGAAAGCCCTATTTACGCCATACTGAGAATGAACAAAAAAATTTCCGGGCTGCAGACGCCTGACGGCAGCAAGCTTCATATCCTATATACCGCGCAACCTTTCTCAACCAAGAGCTGGTCCATGAAATGGGATGGCGAGTGGCACATCACATATGAGGTCTTCAGGGACATGGGCGCGGCCTTTGCCGTTGTGATCGTGCTGATATTTATATTGGTGGTCGGGTGGTTCAGGTCCTATTCCATCCCGCTGGTTATACTCTCGCCGATACCCCTTTCCCTTATAGGCATCATACCGGCCCATGCCGTAATGGGCGCCTTTTTCACGGCGACATCAATGATAGGATTTATCGCCGGCGCAGGTATTGTCGTGCGCAATTCCATAATACTGGTGGATTTCATCGAACTAAGGCTCAAGGAGGGCATGCCTCTTGAAGATGCTGTAATCGACGCCGGTGCGGTGCGGTTCAGGCCCATGCTCCTTACCTCTTCAGCGGTTGTGGTGGGTTCGTTCGTCATACTATTTGATCCGATCTTTCAGGGGCTCGCAATATCCCTCATGTCCGGCGAGATAGCGGCCACCGTCTTCTCGAGGATGGTGGTGCCTATCTTGTATTATCTTGACCACAGGATGAAACAGGAAAAGAGACTGGTGTTTTGATGGACAAGAAAAATATCCCGTTCTCAGTCCTGCCCCTTGCAGGAAGCCTCTTGACGCTTGTCCAGATAGGAGCGGTCTTGACAAGGGGCGAGGCCATATGCCTTAATGAAGGGTGCAGAATTGCGGAAAATCTCACATCCTTAAACCAGATATATGTGAATATGGCCGGTCTCGCCTATTTCCAGGCCATCTTCTGGGCATGGCGCTTAAGAGGCAAGCCCTGGATTGAGACCGCCGTCCTGCCGGCCATGCTTCTTGCAGGACTTGGGGCGGAGGGGACCATGATAGGGTTTCAAGCCCTTGTGGCCCATTCGTTTTGTTCATATTGCCTTACAATATTTCTGTTGATATTGCTTTTAAACGCCTGCCTCGGCTTCAGGCATTTTTTTACCGGAGGGCTGATTTTCGCCGCCGGGCTTCTTGTATTCGCCGGCCTCAGATTTAATGAAGGCATGGCAAGCAAAGGGCTAAGCATTGACAGCGGGACATGCGCGGTAAAGACGTGCAGTAACCCAAAAAAACGCCTTTATCTTATCTTTTCCGAAAATTGCCCGCATTGCAGGGCGGTACTTGACAATCTCAAGACATGCTCCGCCTGCGAAGTGCACTTCAACCCTGTCTCAAGGCTTAAGGCGGGGACCTTGCCGGGCCTTGATACTATCAAGAATTATGACCCGAATGTAAACATAGTTCTATTGAAACTATTGAATATCTATACGATACCTGTACTTATCATAGAAAACAGGGATGGGCTCAGTTTCATAAGGGGCGATGAAGGCATAATAAAATATCTGAAGGAAAAATGCGCCTCTCCGTCAACCGCCGGTGCGGAACTTGCTCCAGCCAGCCCGTTCGGGCAACAGGAAGGGGTCTGTTCCTACAATGAACCCTGCAAATAACATATGGAAATAATAAAAGACATACATGAGATGACCGAGGCCGCCTGCAGAATAAGGTCGATGGGCCTCAAATCGTCCC
>JAJYLJ010000160.1 GCA_021787835.1 Deltaproteobacteria bacterium
CGTTTTGTGTTCGAGAGGCTGCCTTATGCAGCGACACCGGAAGATTACCGGAAACTTACCCCGCTATATCTCGACCGGGACGAGTTCGAAGCCGCGAACCCCGGTGGGGTTATTTAACCGCTTACGATGGGAGAATCACTCATTGGAATCAGCCGGGTATATGAACATGAATACGGAGTTTTTGGCGTACTTAAAGATATATTTTCTGATCCTAACCACCAATGAGAACGCGATAATATGAACGATATGCCATTTGGAACGGAATCGCTGATTGCATTCATAATTATGTGTGCTATTAGTTTGCCAATAATTTTTTATCTACGTGGTAAATATAAAAAAAGAAATAAGGTAGTACGAAATCTAGATTTAAAAGTTGCGGTGCCTGTGGTAATCTCGATTATGTCAATAGTTATTTTTTCGCGCCATGATCTTATATTCCAGCAAAAAATTCAACTTTTAGCCATCATTTTTATTGGTGCGATCGCATATGCTTATGCAATGAGCTCCGCGCGGAAAGCTTTACATCCTGATCTTTATAAAAAGGCTTCTTGGAAACCGGACGAGGATGAAAATGAGATTAACAAGAAGAAAAGAAAAGATTAGAGGACGAGGAAAAAAGGGACGTCCATTTTTTTTTGAAAGGGAAGTAAATGAGGGAAGTAAAAGGGACGGTTCTATTTGTCTGATATGAAAAGCAAGCGAAGCGGTAACATGATTCATAAGTCAATTGTGGGGTGCATGAGGCCCAAAATGGATTACAGAAGGATATTGGTTCCATTATTTGCCATTGCATTTATTTTATTTTCTTCTGTCAGCGCCCATGCCGGCACTACCACATACACATATGACGATGTTAACCATGTGATTCATATTCAGCGTGGCGGCGGAACGCCCGCCATCAGCGCTACGGCGGGGGCAAATGGCAGCATCTCGCCTTCAGGGTCCGTAACTGTCAACTCTGGCAGCAGTCAGAGTTTTTCAATCACACCTAATCCTGGCTATGAGGTGGCATCCGTTACGGTGGACGGAACATCGGTTGGCGCAGTAAATAGCTACACTTTTAGTGATGTCACGTCAAACCACTTTATAGAGGCATCTTTTTCAGTGAGCGCGCCTTGGGAGAATGCTGATTTAACGGCCTCGCCTCAATATACGAACGGCGCAGTCACCTATGTGCCGGGCTCTTTTACAATTACCGAAAGCTTTACTTCGTTACTTAACGTTGGCGCATGCCAGTATACGATCAACGGCGGTACAAGCTGGTTATCCGGTGCGGTCAGCGGCTCTGGGCCTTATACCTGCACAGCTAGCAGTGTAAGCGCCGCCAACGGGACTGCGATGAAGATAATGATGAAGGCCTCCAATTCCGTTGGGTGGAGCACGCCGGTTGCCTCGTTGGCCAGGGTTGTTGATTCGGCGGGTCCCGTTGACGGCACGATCAGTGCGGTGACTGCAATAAATTATACGCCGGTCAATTTGAGCTGGAGCCCGGCAAACGATGCCGGAAGCGGGCTGGCCTCCGCGAACACCTACAAGCTTGTGAGGGCAACGGGCGCAACCGCCCCGGCGGATTGTACCGGAACGGCCTTATACCAGGGGAGCGCGCTCTCCTATGCCGACGCCTCCGCCACGCCCGGCACGCAGTATTCCTACAGGCTTTGCGCATATGATAATTTAAACAACCCTTCTACGGGGGCCGCTGTAATCATACAGACTTGCAGTAATCCGCCGGTGTATAACCCGAGAACGGGGAGTTATTATTCCTCTCTCCAGGCGGCTTATAACGCAGCCGCATCCGGCGACACGCTCCGGGCGGGCGCGGTGGTCCTGACCGAAAGTCCCACACTTGGCAACTCGATAGATGTCACCATCCAGGGCGGCTACGATTGCGGTTTTTCGAGCGTCATAGGAAAGACATGGATCAGGGGAGTATTGACCATTACGGGAGGGCAGTCCACAATCGGCGGAGTTTTAACGACGCAATAGGGTTTTTACCATAAAATTTCAGGTTTCCTGGAGAATCGGCTTTTAAAGGTGCAAGGGGAAGGATGAAATAATATTCTATCGGGAGGTAAAATCATGAAAAAGAAAATTTTTTATCTGATAATCGGGTTATTATTAACGGCTGTTAATTCATACGCCGGCAATGGGGATTTGGTTGTCAACGGCATTTTGTTCGGGTATCGCGGGACAAATCCGGTGGCAATTTCCGGCAGGGGCAACAATCAGGATGTTTGGTACCAGATTTGCGACGGGACTCATCTTTGTGGTTATTGGGGGCAGGATTACAATAATGGGAATATAGTTATGGGCGCCGATATAACCAATAAAGATCAGTTCGTTTTAAGTAGTAATGGCAAGCTCGGCCTTGGCACGGTAAATCCCGCTGCTGTATTGCACATTTCAAATCCAGGTTACGGATATTATGGATTATTGCTTGATAATGCCGGCGTGAATACCAGGACTGTCCGTTTGTTTACCGAGCAGGGCGGGGGTGGTGCCGGAATTCAGATGTCGCAAAATGAAGCAAATAATAATATGACCTGGCAAATTTTAACTGATGCGTCTGGCAATTTTGATGTTATTCATCCTGGCGCGGGGGCTTCTTTACTAATAACGCCTTCGGGCAGCGTCGGCATCGGCACGACTCCGTCATACAGATTTCAGGTCGGCTCCGCCGGGGATGGAACAATGGCCGTTGCAAATGGCTGGTATACTTTTTCCGACGAGAGATGGAAGAAGGATTTTGTTCCCATAGATAATGCGCTCGATAAGATCAACCATTTAAATGGGTATTATTACTACTGGAACCAGGGACCGGATGCCGCCCGTAAATGGGGCTGAAAGCCCAGGAAATAGAAACTGCCTTCCCGGAAATTGTTTCCACTGACCAGCGCGGCTATAAAGCGGTTGATTATGAAAAGCTGATCGCGCCGATCATCGAGGCAATTAAAACGTTGTCCGCCCAAAATGCTGCCCTTGCCGCCCAAAACGCGGCGCTCAAGTCCGCCATCTGCAACATGGACCCGAAAGCCGCGGTCTGCCAGAATTGAAATGGTTTTATGTGCGATTAACATTGAAACGTGCGATTCCCCTGTCCCTCCCCTCCCGGGGTTGTTACAGCCAAATGATAATGTCCTATGTTAGCCAAGTAGAAATGTCCTATAGGCGGGTTATGATTTCCTCTTTTGAAGGAGGAGGTCATCATGCCTGGAAGGGACATTATCACGATGAGCAGGCGG
>JAJYLJ010000161.1 GCA_021787835.1 Deltaproteobacteria bacterium
GTAACACCCCTTAAACAGTTACAACCAGACAACACAAAGAAACAAAAAAAGACATAAAATACAGAAGTATAAATACAGAAAATTAAGTTGACCTGATAACAACTCTAATATAGAGCCTGCTGTATGGGAGATTAGTATGGCTGAACTGACTCAAAAAGAAATCGATATGCGAATAAAGTTACAGAACAAACTCAAAGACCGTCAGAAAAAAAACAAGGCTCAAGAACGCAAAATAAAACAGACCTTGAATCGTTTGAACCGAAAAGAGCTTCTGCCGACCAAATCACAAAGAAAACTCGCCAATAAAAGAAAGTTTCTGATCGGGGCCTTCTTCGAGGCCCACGCAAAAGCAAATAACGGCATGGTCAACGTTGTCGATAGCTTACAAAACATCATGGACGGATTCCTAGACCGGGACTATGAACGCGCCTTGTTCGGCCTGCCTCCCTTGTCCCCTGTTGTGAAGCCGGCGGACCAGTCTGTCGAACAAGCCCAGGCTTCGGATTCGCCGCGGCTTGCTCCGCTGGTCAAAGAGGGTGACCCCTGTCCCCGGTGCGGAACTGGCACGGTCAAATTGCGTTACGGCAAAAAAGGATCGTTCTTTGGATGTTCTGAATTTCGTAAGACAGGCTGCAGCTGGACAGGTGACTACAAAGAACCCGAGCAGGCCCAAGGTTGAAAGCTCCGGAGAAAAAGCTGCGAGTTAAGGAAAAATGCCTTTTGGCGGGTCTCGAGGATACCGGCGGCTTCCAAAATGCCATTTGCGGGCACGATCCCTTTTTTATACTGGGGGTACTACCTACCCCTCTGCTGTTTGTTTATGGCTGGGGGCACACCGTAAGCAGGCAGGGGATGTTTTAGCGGGGTCCCTACCCTTAGCCAGTTTTTCCTGGATTTCTTCCGTGATCATGCCTCTGGGGTTTGCCCACGGCTTCACATCTTCACGGCTTGCCGGTATTCTTCTAATGCTTCCCCGTGTGTGGGGTTTTGCTTTTTAAGTAGCGGAGCGGAATTAATAGTCGTGCGCCGTGGACTGTGGGAAGACGATTCTTGCGGCTTTCCACAGGATAGGCGTTCTCTACTATTAATAACTACTGTACTACTGATAACTATAGCTGCGTAAGTGGTTGTATTTTCATTAAATAAAAGCAAAAAGTAGCACTGTTAATGCGTGAATGGTAGCACTGTTAATGCGTGAATGGTAGCACTGTTAATGCGTGAATGGTAGCACTGTTAATGCGTGGATAACTTTCAATTTCAACAGATTTCTGTTGAAATTGAAAGTACTATTACTGTGTGAAATATCTTACCCTGTATTCCCCAAATAAGAATGAAAAATTGTATTGGAAAAACTTCTTTTCTCCTCTATAATAGAGGCAATAATCAAGAGGGAAAGGAGGCACCCAATGGGTGAAAGCAAAAACAAGGAATACTTTCGTGTTGGATTCAATAAGAAGTTGAGAGTGAATTTTAAAGGGGCAGAAGTAACATCTGACGGAGGACTCTTAGCAATACGCGAGATGGATGAAAAGCTTGGGCTGACAGAAATGGCAGTCACCTATCTGAAAGACAGCAGGCATGGGAAAAACATTCAACACGACATGACAGGGTTACTGCGACAATCAGTATATTCAAGGCTTGGGGGCTATGAAGATACGAATGACGCGGAAGGATTACGGAAAGACCCTGGGATGAGAGCGATCATCGGGGAGCGAGCGCTGGAGAGAGCCGGCGCCGGAGAAACAACGATAGGGAGATTTGAGAAGGAAATACTTCTGGAGGGGGATAATCTTGGTAAGATGAACGAACTCACCATGCAATGGATAAAGAAGGCAGATTCAGTACGCGAGACAAAGGAAGTAATACTGGACATAGACAGTTCGGAGAGCCCGGTATATGGAGAGCAGGAATCTTCAAGTTACAATGGGCATTTTGGAATCAAGTGCTATCACCCGTTATTTGTATTCAATCAGTATGGGGATTGCCTCAAAGAGAAGCTGCGGCCCGGGAATGTGCACAGTGCGGATGGCTGGAGGGAATTCTTGGAGCCGGTCGTACGGGATTATCGTGAGAAAGGTATAACGGTAAAGGTGCGCGGCGACGCAGCCTTTGCGATACCAGAATTGTTTGAGCTATGTGAAGAACTGGGGATAGGCTATGCCATACGGATAAAAGAGAACAGCAAATTATTGGAGAAGGTAAGAGAGTATGCAAGGAGACCTGTGGGGAGACCGGGAAGGAAACCGATAGTAAAATATCTCAGTTTTCAGTATCGAGCTGAGTCATGGGGAAAGGAACGGAGGATCGTGGCAAAGATAGAACATCATCAGGGAGAGTTGTTTCCCCGGATAGGGTATATCGTAACCAATCTGAGCTGTGACAACCGGAGAGTGGTGAAATTCTATAATCATCGGGGCACGTGTGAACAATGGATCAAAGAAGGGAAATACGCTTTGAACTGGACACGACTGAGCTGCCAGGGATTTGAGGAAAACGAAGCGAGGCTGAAGCTGTTCATCATGGCATATAACCTTGGGAATATTTTCAGGACACTGGTGTTACCGGAAGGGATACAAGATTGGTCATTGCGGACGATACAGGTAAAGCTGATCAAGATAGGAGGCAGGCTCATACGACATGCTCGGTATTATTACATGCTTCTGGCGGAGGTCCATATCAAGGAATGGATATGGCGAGGCATCATGAGGAAGATAAGCCTGCTCTGTCCTTCGCCCGGATAACGAGAAACAGATACTGTCGTAAGAATGGAATAGAGCGAAGGGATACGTGTCTTGAAAAGAAGGAGAAGCGGTGCTCATCCGAGGGCAAGAAAAGATTTTGGGGATTGGAGCATGAAATTTGGGCGCTGGTTTTGTTGACAAACAGGGTAAAACGAGGCTAATAAGGCATAAAAGGGGAGCGTGTGGAACGAAAATTTATTTTTGTGGGCTTAAATGGCGGATTCCGACTTACAGCTTCAGCGTGGTAGAATACTTGGGCGTCCAGGCATCAAGATCAACCCTTTTCCGTGGTCATCTTCTCGGATTTTTGCGCCATCATATTTTTGTAATACCTTTACAAGCTGTAATAGAAAATGCTGTTTGAAATGATACCTGCCGAACTTGTCATTAGCGTAGTCTGCGCCAAACTGGTCTTGTAGATATGACCACAGTAAATGGGTTTCACGTGTCAAAGAGAACATCCG
>JAJYLJ010000038.1 GCA_021787835.1 Deltaproteobacteria bacterium
CGGGCCTTATGTTTACCGCGGCCTCATCTATCTCGATTCCAACCCCCGCAAGGCCGGCGATCTCATTCACCGCCGTCGCCACTCCACCCCTTGTCGGGTCCTTAAGTGTATGCAAGGCATCTGTCTTCGCGCCCAAGACATCCAGCATGGCCATGACCAGTCCGTGAAGCGCGGAGGTATCGCTCTTGAGGTCGCCTTCAAAACCAAGACCTGGCCGCTGCGTGAGGATGGCGACCCCGTGATCCGCCATGGTACCCGAAAGAATCACATAGTCGCCTGGACGCGCCCGTCTGGCGCTTATCTCGAGACCAGCCCTTAAAAACCCTATGCCGGATGTGTTTATAAATATTCTGTCGGCCTTTCCTCTTGGCACAACCTTTGTGTCACCGGTCACGACAGGGACCCCTGCCGACCTTGACGCCGCCGCGATAGAGTCAAGTATCCGCTCAAACGCCGCCATCTCAAGGCCTTCTTCCAAGATAAACCCTAGGCTCAAGCCGAACGGGGCGGCGCCGCACATCGAAAGGTCGTTGATCGTACCGTTCACGGCAAGCACTCCGATGTCGCCGCCTGGAAAGAATATAGGGTCAACCACATAACTGTCTGTCGTGAAGGCGAGCCGCCCTTGCCCGAGGTCGATTACCGCACTGTCGCCGAACTCGGAGAGAATCGGGTTTCCGAACCTTGGCAAAAAGGCCTGTTCTATAAGTTCCTGTGTGGCAAGGCCGCCGCTTCCGTGGTCAAGAAGGATCATCTTCGTTTTCATCTAAAGCCCTTTTCATATCTGTAATGGGCGGCACAGGTCCCCTCCGATGAGACCATGCACGGGCCTATAGGTGTGACAGGGGTGCACCTCGTGCGGAAAAACGGGCAATCCTGGGGGCTTCGCATGCCTTTAATTATATCCCCGCACAGACACCCGTCCGGCTCAGTGGCCGGCTTAACCTCGACGCCAAGGCGGACTCTGGCGTCGAATTCGCCGTATCCGGCCTTAAGCGTAAGGCCGCTGTCCTTGATACTGCCGATGCCCCTCCATCTTGCATCAGATGGCTCGAAGACCTCATCCATAAACCTCATTGCACGGCTGTTGCCATCCCAAGATACCGCTTTTGGATAGGCGTTTTCAACCTCAGCCCTGCCCTCACCAGCCTGCCTTGCAAGAAGTATGAGGGCGGCAATCATTTCGGCTGGCTCAAAGCCAGCTATTACGCACGGGAGGCCAAAGTCCCTCGCCGTTGGCCTGTAAGCGCCGGCCCCTATTATGCTGCTTACGTGTCCAGGGCAGATAAGCCCGTCCAGATATGGTTTATGGCCTGGCAATATGGCGCAAAGCGCAGGAGGCATGAGCTTAAGCGCTGGGAATATGGTAAAATTTCCGATGGATGCACGCTTGGCCTCCTTTATGGTAGCGGCGATGCCCGGGATGGTGGTCTCGAATCCGACCGCCAGGAAGACGATAAGCTTGTTGTCGTCCTGCCTTATTGCAATATCCAGGGCGTCCATCGATGAATACACTACTTTTACATCAGCCCCTTCCGCCCTGGCCTCGGCCAGTGAGCCGCTTGTTCCGGGGACCCTTACCAGATCGCCGAACGTCGCTATCGTAACGCCAGACATCCTTGACACCTTGATAAACGCGTCTATTTCCCCCTGATCCGTGACGCATACCGGGCAGCCCGGCCCTGAAACCAACTTTATCTCCTCAGGGATGAGACTGCGTAGCCCGGAGCGGAATATACTGACGGTATGAGTGCCACAGACCTCCATAAACCTCATGGGTCTGACAGCGAGCCCTTTAAGGTTGACCAATAGAGAATCCACAAGCCCTGTGTCGAAACTTGCCGACATGCCTCAAGCCCCTTGCCGCGCCATCCGGCGCAGGAGCGAAAGACTCGCCTCGGCATCAGCCCTGGTGAGGGCATGTATGGCAAAGCCGGCATGCACAATCACATAATCTCCGACATTTGGAAGACGATCAACAATGTCAAGCCTGACCTCACGTCTGATGCCGCCTGAATCCACAAGAGCGGCGGTCGGACCTGACCCGTCATCGCCTTTAAGTTCAACAATCTCCATAGGTATGGCCAGACACATGCCTTGCACCTCCGATTACGATCTGCCCGAGGGAGATGCCGCCATCATTGGCCGGAACCATCTCTCCGGCATATGGCGTAAGACCAGCCTCCCAAAGGCCGCAAAGCAGCCCGTCAAGAAGAATCCTGTTTTGCATACATCCGCCTCCAAGAACCACGCTCTTTACGCCGGTTTTTAGTGAAAGCATTCTTAAGATAATACACAGGGCCTTAATGAGCCATAAATGAAATGAAGCGCCGATCTCCGCCGCCGGAACCCCGGCGCCAATATCCTTCAAAACCGATTTTATCATATTGGAATGATCAAGCACCAAGACGCCGTCCTGCTCAAGGATATCTACCGGATAGACGCAATGTTTTTTAGCACCCGCCACCTCGCACGAAAGGGCCTCAAACGCCATCGCGGCATGGCCCTCGTATTCAGCCGTATCGCAGATTCCAACAAGAGCCGACACGGCGTCAAAAAGCCGTCCGCAACTCGAACTAACAGGGGTGTTGAACCCAGCCTTTAACATACCTGCAATAATTTCTCGTTTTTTATACGGTATCGACGCCAGCGAATCAGGAAGTGCTGCATCAAGCCCCGCCGCGCCAAACGCCGAAAACACGGCTGACATGGCCATGCGCCAGGGCTGCCTGGCTGCGGCGTCCCCGCCCGGGAGCATGAGATGCCCAAGGCGCCCGAGACGCTTAAAACAGGTAGGCCGGACAAGCATGATCTCGCCGCCCCAGACCGTGCCATCCTGCCCCAGACCCGTTCCGTCCATGATTACGGCAAGACAGGGACCGCTCAGGCCGTGCTCCGCCATTACAGCGGCTGCATGGGCGTGGTGGTGTTGGACATGATAGACGGGGAGTCTGAGACCTTTTGCGTACCGTGTGCTCGCATAGTCAGGGTGCATGTCGCATGCGGCGGCCTCGGGCGTTACCTCAAACATGGCCTTCATGTGTCTGATTCCCTCCTCGAAGAACCTGAAGGTATCCGGATTATCGAGGTCTCCGATATGCTGGCTGAGGATTGCGCCGCCGCCCCGTGAAATACAAAAGGTATTTTTTAGAAGCCCGCCCGTTGCAATAAGCTCCGGGAACCTTGCAAGAAGCCCTATCGGCATTGGCGCATAGCCCCTCGACCGCCTGACCATGCGCGGACGTCCGCCTATAATCCTGACAACCGAGTCGTCAATTCTATTTACTATTCTTCTGTCGTGGAGGAGAAAAAAATCAGCTATCCTCGAAAGCCTTTCAAGCGCCTCGCCATTTTCCCTGCAGATCGGTTCATTGGTCAGATTCCCACTCGTCATGACAATGGCTGGCGGCGCCTCGGAGCAAACGAACATCAGGTGATGAAGCGGGGTGTATGGCAGCATAAGTCCGATGTCTCTCACGCCTGGGGCGATGTTTTCCGCAAGCATCGTCCCGCCGCGTTTCTGCATGAGCACTATCGGCCGCTCTGGAGATGACAGGGCATCGGCCTCCACATCATTTATCATACATATGCGCCTTGCATCCTCAAGGCCCGAGACCATAACGGCCAACGGCTTAAGGCCCCTTGCTTTTCTTTTTCTAAGGACCGACACAGCTTCAAAAGAACTGGCGTCAACCGCAAGGTGAAAGCCTCCCATCCCCTTTATGGCGACTATGGCGCCTCTTTTCAACGCAAAAACCGCCTCGCGGATCGGGTCGTCCGTTTCTATTTCACACCCGTTCCGCGCGCACCAGCTAAGCCTTGGGCCGCATCTTGGGCAGGCATTAGGCTCGGCGTGGAACCTCCTCTCATCCGGGTTCCGGTACTCTTCAAGGCACTGGCCGCACATGGTGAACGCCTTCATGGAAGTCATGGGCCGGTCATACGGCATGGATTCTATGATTGAATACCTCGGCCCGCAGTCGGTGCAGTTTATGAACTGATACCCGTAACGTCTGTCAGAAGGGTCGTTCATCTCGGAAAGACAATTTTGGCATGTGGCGACATCGGGCGGAACGAAGATTTCCATACCGCCAGCCTTGGCGCTTTCAAGGATGACAAAGCCTTCGCCTTTTTCGCGATCCCTTAATAGCCGGCGCTCAAGCCCTATTATTTTTGAAAGCGGCGGGGCTTCTTCCATCAGGGCCTTTATAAAGGTACGGATTATTTCCTTAGTGGCGACGGCCTTGATAACGACGCCGCTTGCGCTGTTGGCCACACTGCCTCTAAGCCCGAATCTTTTCGCCAGTCTGTAGACAAAAGGTCTAAAACCCACGCCCTGAACCGTCCCCCGGACAAGAAGCTCGACCGCCTCCTGCCCGGGCGGACCAAGATCGTCTTGAATCCCCATCAGGCCTTTTTGGTCTTGAATTTCTTGCCGTTAAAGATGGACGATATGAGGCCCTCTGGCATCTCTATGTCATTCCAGATCGTTATATAGACATGCGTCATGGTGAATATTATGAAATACCACATAATAAAATGATGGATGAGACGCGCCTCCTGCTGGGTGCCGAACAGACTAAGACCCATGGACTGGAGGCTTAGATTCTCGGGAAACAGCATATACAAACCGGTCAGTGTCTGCACCAAGGCCAGAAACAGGGTGATAATGTAAAAAAGCATAAAAAGCGCGTTGTGGCCTAGCCTCTCCTCGTGGCGGTCGGTTATATACAGATAATAGATGACGGTCCCAAAGAGATTCTTGATATTTCTAGGCGTAACGGGCACCGAATCAAGAAACCGCTCCTGTCTGTTGCCAAAGAAGAAAAGATAAATCCTTACGACAATAGCCCCCATAAAGGCGTACCCAGCCACAAAGTGTATGTATCTGGACAAGGCCATGCTGAAAGATGCGCCGCCCTGATACAGTCCGAACCAAGGCCTGTATATGTAATAACCGGTCACCAAAAGCACGATGATTGTAATGGCGTAAACCCAGTGAAAGAGCCTTAGAAGCACCCCCCATGCCTTTTTTATTTCATAATCCATACATGCCTCCTTGCCTAAATAACCCTTATCCTTGACATTTCCTGCCCATCCGGATTCAACATGTGGATTGCGCAGGCAATACACGGATCAAATGAGTGTATGGTCCTCAACAATTCGAGGGGCTTTTCAGGATCGGCAACAGGATTCCCGGCCAACGACGCCTCATAAGGCCCCGGCTCTCCCTTCTCGTCCCTCGGGCCTGCGTTCCAGGTTGACGGCACGACGCACTGGTAGTTTTTGATCTTGCCGTCCTGGATCACGATCCAGTGGGAAAGGGTGCCTCTTGGCGCCTCATGAAAGCCGAAACCACGCTGTTCGCCTTTTGGGAAGCTGGGCTGGTTGAATATGGCAAAGTCTCCCCTACCTATATTGTCGACGAGCAGCTCCCAGTGTTTTATCGCAAGGTCGCTGAGAACCGCGGCCCTTATGGCCCTGGCAAGATGGCGGCCGGGCGTTGAATGCAGGGCCTGCGGCCCAACCTGCACCCCTGCCAGCGTGCTCACCCTGCCAAGGGTCTCGTCAACATATTTTTTGGTGGGCTCGTGATTTTGGGCATATCCGGCAAGCACCTGGGCAAGCGGGCCAACCTGCATGGGCCGGCCCTGGAACCTCGGCGCCTTTACCCATGAGTATTTACCGGTCGGATCAAAATCGGTGTACTTGGGTACCGTGTCCTCTTCAAATGGTGAACGGGTCCAGTTGCCGTCATACCAGGAATGAGCTATGCTCTCGGCTATGCTGTCTCTGAAATAAGGGTCTTTAAAGCTGGTAAAAGGTTTTATTGTGCCAAGATCGCCGTAAAGTATCGTGCCCCCCGGAAGGTCGAAGCGTTCACCTCTCGCATCAAGCGGCATGTCAGGCACCGCAAGATAGTTTGTGACCCCTGCCCCATACTGTAGCCAGTCCTTATAGAGCGCACCCACTGCTATAACGTCTGGCAGATAGACCTGCTTTACAAAGCCCCTTACATCTTCCACAAGCTGCTTTACCCAGTAAAGGCGGTCCATGTTGAGTGTCGTCTCGTTGTCAGGATTTATGGCTGTGGTGACCCCGCCCACGGATAGATTCTGTATGTGCGGATTCTTGCCGCCCAGTATCGCACATGCCGAGTCAGCCTTACGCTGGTAGTCAAGAGCCTCTAGATAATGCGATACCGCCATGAGATTCGCCTCAGGCGGAAGCTGCATGGCAGGGTGCCCCCAATAGCCGTTTGCAAACGGCCCGAGTTGCCCGCTGTCCACAAGGGCCTTTATCTTGTCCTGCACGGCCTTGAAACGCTCAGGGCTGTTTCCATGCCAGTCCGAAAGGCTCTCTGCGAGCGACGCAGTTTTCTTAGGGTCAGCCTTCATGGCCGATACCACATCCACCCAGTCAAGGGCGGATAATACATAGAAGTGGACTATGTGGTCGTGAAGGGCGTGGATGGCCAGGATCATGTTTCTTATGTACTGGGCGTTTATCGGTATCTCGAGACCAAGGGCGTTTTCAACCGCCCTTACGGATGCAATGGCATGGACCGTGGTGCACACGCCGCAGATACGCTGGGTGAATATCCAGGCATCCCTTGGGTCCCTGCCCTGGAGGATCACCTCGATACCGCGCCACATCTGCCCTGACGACCACGCCTCCTTGATCTTTCCTCCATCGACCTCGGCGTCTATCCTGAGGTGTCCCTCTATACGTGTTATTGGATCAACCGTTATGCGCTGGGCCATTTACAGTCTCCTTCCCTATCTAGTCTCTTCGGTTTTTTGTCCGGTCTTCCGCCCATCTTTCTTTTTGGCCATCTTTTTCCCTGCCCCTACAGCTGCATGGATCCCGATGGCGGCGGCGGTAATGGCAAGTATCTTCTTACCAGCCGAATCGGCCCCCTGGACAATACCTTTGCCGACAGGGAGCTTGACCCCTGGGAGCCTTTCATAAAACGGCGTCATCGTGTCCCAGAAACCAGGCTCGGTGCAGCCCACGCAACCGTGTCCGGCCAAGACGGGCCACACCTCGACATCATTAAAACGGACGGCGGGACAGTTTGAAAAGGTCTCAGGCCCCTTGCAGCCTACCTTGTAGAGACAATAACCATTCATGTGCCCTTCGTCGCCAAAACGCTCGACATAACGGCCGTCATCAAAATGGGCCCGCCTTTCGCACTGATCGTGAATCTTTCTGCCATATGCAAAAAGCGGCCTTCCCAACTGGTCTGTAGGCGGCAGGCGCTTGAATGTCAGGTAGTTGAGCACTGTGCCAAGAAAACTTATGGGGTTCGGCGGACAGCCCGAGATGTTTATGATGGGCCTGTCGTGTATAAGATCGCGGACTCCCACCGCGCCTGTCGGATTTGGCATCGCGGCCTGAATGCCGCCAAATGTTGCACAGGTCCCGATGGCGATTATGGCCCCTGCCTTGGGTGCCACACCCTTTAGTATGTCCATGGCGGTGCGCCCGCCTATCTTGCAATATACCCCTCCATCCTTTGTGGGGATGCCGCCTTCCACTACGCAGACGAATTTCCCTTCGTATCTCTTAACGGTGCCTTCAAGCGCATCCTCCGCCTGTTTACCTGCAGCGGCCATGACAGTTTCATGGTAGTCGAGTGAGATGAGACTGAGGATAAGCCTGCCGATGTCCGGGTGAGATGCCCGCAACAAGGCCTCCGTGCAGCCGGTACACTCCTGAAAGTGAAGCCAGACAACCGGCGGCCTTTGCGCCGAGGCTGCGGCCTCGGCAAGACGCGGGATCATCGCATCCGAAAGGCCAAGGGCCGCCGCCGCTATTGCGCAGCCCTTTAAAAATCCGCGCCGCGTAAGCCCGATATCAATATCCGCCTCATGTAGATTCCGTGACATATAACCCCCCTTCTCTGTAAAAAAACAGGCTTGGAATACGACCTTGGCAAACGCCCGGAAAACCTCTTTAGTATGTTGTTTGTTTTATTATTGTTACGAGTACCCCCCAACGCCATGCCCCAGCCAGGTCTTTAAGATACCGGCCTGACTGGAAAGCAGCATTATGAAAATGGTGGATCATTTTTTATCTTTTGTCAAATAATAAAATGGCGTTATTAGGCTTCCAGCTATCGAAAAAATGATCCATGGCGATTGTCTTGCCTATGGGCATATGACCATATCTGATGGATAGCTGTCTTGACGCCTCGGCCTTTGACTCCTTATCCACAATAACCTTCCACATTGCGGCCACGAGCCCCGACCGGTCGGCGCCGGACATGCAGTGTATCAATATAGGACGCGGCGCGGTCTTAAATATCTCAACAAGCCTGTGAACGTCGTTGTCATTAAGCTCCCTTGAAGCCGCAAGCGAGATGTCATAGTGGACCACATTCATCGCCTTGCTGATCTTTAATTCTTTTACATACCAAGGCTTGCCGGTATTTTCCCCGCGCAGGTTAAGAATACTCTTGATACCGTATTTTTTTATGTAATATTCAAGCTCGTCCCTATCCAGCTGGGCGGACCTGTAAGCCTCACCAGGTGTGATCGTATGGAAATTGCCCCATTCCTCCATATATAAAAGATAGCTTGCGGCCAAGACGGCCAGCAATAAAGACAATAAAAGGACTGGTGTTAAAAACTTACGTCTGCGCACTAATGCCTCCATTCATCTGTATATTTTCAAACCTGCCGTATCTTAAAGCCAGGGCCGGCAACACAAGGATATTCAGGGTTGTGGATGTAACAAGACCGCCCAGAATGACTATCGCCATAGGGCCTTCAATCTCCCTGCCAGGCGCACCGCTGCCTATAGCCAGCGGCAATAGGCCCAGCGCCGTAACCGAGGCGGTCATGAGGATCGGCGCGAGCCGCTCTGAAGCGCCCCTGATGGCGGCTTCAAGCCCCCAATCCATCCCCTCTACGGAAATAAGATGTTCGTAATGCGAGATCATCATTATGGAATTGCGAAGCGTAATGCCAAAAAGCGTCACAAATCCAACCAATGTGCCAATGGACAATATGCCGCCAGATACAAAAACCGCAAACACCCCGCCAGCCAGGGCAAAAGGCAGATTCACCAATACAAGAAGTGAATTGCGCATGTTTTTCATTATGATTGTCAATAAGATGACAACACCAGCGAATGCCATCAACGAATGGATTATCAAATCATGCCTGGATTGGGCCTGGGCCGCCGCGGCCCCTCCAAATTCCACATACATGCCCGCAGGCAAAAAAACATGAGAGTTTATCGCCTTTTTCGCCTCTTTTACAAAAGAATTGACGTCACCGCCAGCCACATCGCAGGTTACCGTCTGGAGGCGCCTTGCCCCCTGGTGGAGTATCACATAGCGCCCGGATGTCTCATGAATACCGGCAAGCCTTCCAAGACTGACATAGGTCCCCTCAGCGTTGCGAAGCGGAAGAGCGCCCACGCCCGCGATATCTTCCCGATCCTTGGGATCAAGGATCACGGACACATCAAAAACCCTGCCGCCGTCATATATTTGGCCCACGACCTCGCCCTGATAGGCGGTTTGCACGGCGCTTAACACATCCGCCGGACTAAAACCCCAGCGCGCAAGGCTGTCTTTTTTTAAATTTACTATAAGCTGAGGAGTCCCGGACCTGGATTGAACCTTGACATCAGCCGCGCCCTTAATGCCGCCAAGTATCCTTGCAATCTCCTTGGCCTTAGTGTCCAGCAGACCAAGGTCATTCCCGAAAATATTAATAACAACAGATGCAGTGTAGCCAGATATAGTCTCCTCAATCCTTTCCGTAAGAAAGGTCTTGATAGCGAAATCAACGCCGGGAAACTGTGCAAGCCTCCTTTGTATCTCCATCCGCACAGATTCAGCCTGGCGCCCGGAAAGGGGTTTGAGATCAACCTCGAACTCACTGTCTTGAGGCCCCATGACGTCATCGCCTTCTTCCGCTCTTCCAGCCCTTTGGGCTACAGAGCGGACAGACGGTATCTTTAAAAGTGCAAGGGTCACCTGCCGTCCAAGCCGCATTGATTCCTGTAGCGATGTCCCGGGAACGGCCGACATATGGACGATGAAGTGCCCTTCCTGCAATTCAGGCAGGAAACCTCCACCCAAAAAAGGCAATGCCGCAAGCCCTGTCACTGTTAAGAGCGCCACAGAACCTATCACAATTCCAGGGCGGCCCTCGACCCTTAACAGCAAACTGCGGTACCCGGCCTTAAGCCACCGCATAACCGGCGGGTCTTTTTCTTCCAACTTTCCTCGGCCCAGCATCAAAAGACAAAGGACCGGCGTCACAGTGAGGGCTGTCAATAAAGAGGCCATGACAGCGGTTATGTAGCTGACGCCGAGAGGAGAAAACAACCGTCCGGCCACACCGGTCATGGTCAACACAGGGACAAAAACCATAATCACGGCAAAGGTGGCGTACACAACAGCGCCCCTTACCTCCATTGATGCGTCAAGCACAACCATGGGAACCGGCCGCGGATTCTCCAGGCGGCGGTTTTCCGTAATACGGCGCAGGATATTTTCCATGTCTATAATGGCGTCGTCAACCACCTCGCCTATGGCGATGGCAAGCCCTCCAAGGGTCATCGTGTTGAGGCTGAAACCCAATTGCTCCAGCACCGCTGTCGCCGCCAGAAGCGATAAGGGTATAGCGGTTATGGAAATGGCTGCGGTACGAAAATTAAAGAGGAACAAAAACAATACGATAATAACCAGCATCCCGCCGGCCATAAGGGATAGACTTATATTATCAAGAGCGGCATGAATGAAGTTTGCGGACCGGAATATATCAGGATAAAGGGTTATACCTTGCTTTCTCAACGCAGGCTCGATCCCTCTTAGCGCCTGTTCAATTTTTTGAGTCACCTCAAGCGTATTCGCCCCATATTGCGCCGATATCATAAGAAGGATACCATTATGCCCCATGACAGATGCCGCGCCAATCGGCGGTTCAGGGGCCTCAGTCACATTGGCGACGTCGCCCAGCGTCACATTCACCCCTTTATGGCGCAAGATTACAGTGCCTGCGAATTGTTGCGGGGTGATGGACTGCCCTTCGGTCTGGAGCACGATACGTTGATTCCGGTTTTCGATAAAGCCTGCGCCCTTGATACCTGTGGACCTGCGGGCCGCCGCAACCACATCTTCGATCCCCAGGTTATATTTTATCATTTGATCAGGGCGCACTTGAATCTGGAGCTGTCTTACCCCACCGCCGAAAACAGCTACCTTGGCAACACCGGCAATGGCCATGAGACGCTGTTTTACCGTCCAGTCAGCGATAGTCCTTAGTTTCATTGGCGAAACCTTTGAAGAGGTCAGTCCTGCCACAAGCACAATACTTGTGGATGACGTCAAGGGCGTCATGACAGGCGCCTTTACGCCTTGCGGCATTTTCCCTGCAATCGTGGACAGACGTTCAGCAACCACCTGACGGTCACGATAGATACCGCCGCCGGAATGAAATGTTATTTTTATCACCGAGAGCCCTTGAATAGAACTCGAACGGAGCGATCTTATCCCAGGGACCCCATTAACGATGTTTTCTATGGGCTGGGTAACCAGCGCCTCCACCTGCTTAGGGGCAAGACCGGGCGCTTCCGTCTGAATCACCACCTGAGGCGGAGCGAACTCTGGAAAGACATCATATTTGGCCTGCATAAGTCTATAAAGACCATAGCCTGCAAGTATGCACGCCAAGGCGATTACGGCTCCGCTGAAACGGAGCGAAAATCTAACAATTGCCCTTAACATCCTTAATCCTCAATCCGTATCTGTGAAAGCGATTCTTCAGACAAAAGCGCTTGCGCGCCGCTTACAACGGCCCGGCCGCCCGCCCCAAGGCCCTTTAAGACGACATATCCGCCAGCTACAGGGGTCTTCGTAGATACCTGCCGGCGGACAAACCTGCCAACGCCTTCTTGCAAATAAATCCAGGCCTTGCCATTAAGCCATACCACCGCCGAGCCGGGGACAAAAACCCCTTGACACATCGGTCCATCCGGCAGATAGACAATTACGTTCAACCCGCTTGGCAGACAGGGCCGCGCCGGCATGATATAGAAAAAACTCATCCCCTGTACGCGCAGGTCCGTAAGCGGAGAAGAAGAGACAAACCGTGCCGCCAAAAGGGTGCGCCCGCCGTAATCTATCATGGCTGTTTGCGGCGCTGACTTAAAAGGCGTATCTTGCTGGATCGTCACCTGTATCAAGACGTATTTGCGTTGCAAGAGTCTCTTAAGTTCCAAAGAATTATCTATCAGCCAGCCGGTTATGACATCACCCCATCTTTGACGCATAAGAGCTTCTGTATCGACTAAGGCACTTTTCGCCGCATCTGCATCGGCTTCATCCGAACGCCACACCGCCTCTGAAGACTGGAGCGCCTTCTCGGCTATGTTCCGGTTGTCTTTATAAAGGGCCTTAAGGCGCTTATATTCATTACGAGAGGCATCAAGGGCCGCTTCTGTTTTTTCCACCCGCGCGCCTGCTGCCGAATAAGAATCGCGCAAGTCAATAAGGCCTCTTGCATCCATTACCCTTCCGATGGCCTTAAATTCTTTCCGGTGTGGGATCATCTCAAGAGGTTTTACCACTATGCCAGCCTTGATGCAGGCGGCCTCATCGAGTGTTACGACGGCCTGACCATCCTCCTGTGTAGATACGTGCGCCTCGGCCTTGATGGATTGCTCCCGGTCATGTTCCGACGCCGTTCCATCGCGCGTGCTTAAGAATGTCCAGACCAAAAAGGTGCTGAACCCTATCATTAAAAAGATGGTCACCGGTAACGGTCTCTTGCCTGATTTCATTCCTTGTCCATCTCCTTTATCCGCGGATTCTTTTCAGGGAAGGCTGGAAGTAATTGCGATGACTGAAGAGGGCGCTGCATGGCGTCCTCCAGCAGGCCCATATATTGCTGCAAACCAGCCAGCGCGTCACGCTGCAAAAGTGCCGCAGAATAGAGCTCGGCCTTTGCGCTTACAAGCGAGAGCGTGTCTATTTCCCCTGCATTAAACATTGCAAGGGCGGATTCAAACTGTTTCTTCTGGGCAGCCAGCAACACACAGGCCGTATCCAGCTCCTTAAGGGCCGAACTATAACCGGCGAATGCGCGGTCAATTTCTCCGATAATCCTGGACTGAAGGGCGGTAAATTTGGCTCCAGCCTCCTTGCGCCTGGCCTCAGCCTCGGCGACAGGGCCCTGATTATGGTTGAAAACCGGCAGTGAAACCAAAAAACCTAAAGACCATTTGTTGTCCCCTTGATCCCACGAGTAACCTGGGCCTATATAGATATCAGGGTATTGTTTTGCGATTTCAAGCTGCAAGGCAGACTCGCTGGCTGCATACTTCAAGAGGGCGCCTAAGATATCGGCCCGGTTTAACAATGCCAGACGCCGGATGGTCTTTAATGAGACGTCCATGACCCTGGGTGGCTGTTCCATGAAATCAAATGAGATATCGATATGATCCAGGGCGGTTGCCGGCACCCCGATGGCGCTGGCAAGCATGGCGCGCGCCTCGGCCTTTTGTCCCTGCGCCTTAGCAAGCCGGATGCGTATCTGGTTTAGGGAAAGATGCGCCTGGGTCACATCCGGCTGTGATACATCACCCAAAGACAGACGCCGTTCAAGTATATTGACGATCTCCTCCTGGACCCTTTGCTGTTTCCGCAATAAGACCTCTGTCTGTTCAGCTTTGTAAAGTTTTATGAGATCCCTTCTAAGAAGACTCCTTACGCGCCAAGCCGCTTCAACTATGCGCAAACGGGCGGCCTCGGAAAGCAGCTTGGCCCTGTCGATACGATAGCCACGCTTACCCGCGGTCTCTATGGGTATGTCCAGATTGAAGTCGAGGGTCCATGGAGAAAGCCCGCCGTTTGTCCTGGTGTGGTGCAGGGGCATAAACCCGATACTAGGGTTCGGGCGCTCACCGGCCGTCACGACCCCGGCCTTGGCAACCTCCCACTTTGCACGCGCTACATCAAGGTCTGGATGATAATAAAAGGCGGCAAGGGCCAGAGTCTCAAGGTCCCAGGACTCAAGCGGCCATCTAACTATTTTATGATGGAGATTTCCTTCGATAAATCGCTCAAGGGCGCGGCTGTCGAGCGTCCGGGACTCAAGGGCCAAAGCTGTCTTATCAGGTAAAATGGGCTGTGGATGAAAACGTGCGCATCCAGTCAGAAAACCGGCCATAATGCACAAAAACAAACTTACGCAGGCGCGCCTCTTAACAGATACAGCCGTCACGTCTTGATGTCCCTCTTTTTTTACGCGGTTGAACCCGGTTAAACCATGTCAAGTCATGGGCAAATTCGGCATGATCGTTTCAAAACTTCAAAGACAACAACCTTAATAATGCCTGAACAATATATATAAAATTACGGAAAAATGAAAATTATTTAATCCTCCCTCAATGACCATTTTGCTAAAATTTCATTCTGCCGTAATCTTGGACTTGTTAACATTATAAAATAAACAGGCTCGAAATCAAAAAATCATAATTTTACACCCAAAAAGGAGGTCTTAATTAAATTATGAAAAAATTAGTGACTATCGTCAGTTTCATCGCCATTGCAGCCCTTATGAATGCTGGAGAGGTCTTGGCCCAACAGACAAAACAAGACAAGATTGCGGCAAGACATTCCTTTACTGGTCAGCAATACTCCAAAGAAGCAAAGATAGATATCGATACGGCAAGGCGTGCGGCATTAGGGGAATTCCCCGGCAAAATAATATCGGAGGAACTGGAGCACGAGGGCGGCGGCAGCGGCCTGCGCTACTCTTTTGACATCCGCAGAGGCAGTGTCACCCATGAGGTTGGCGTTGACGCGGTGACAGGAAAGGTTCTGGAAAACTCGCTGGAAGGCCGCAAGCACGATTAACAGCCAAAGGCCGTCCGTGTGGAACTGAACCATGGATGCCCCCACACCTGACGGCCCTGGGACAGCGGCCAATGATCTCAAGCGTGACTGCTTGGGCCGCTGCCCAAAAGGGCGATATCCATGACAGACGCTAATGGCTAAACCAATAGCCAGCATGTGCGATATTAACGATTTAATTGTTTTGTAATTGTTTTGTAATTTTTCAGGACTAATATAATATAATTATTTAGGAAGTAAAACTTTAGGAGGCGAGAGATGAAAAAGTTTTTAGCATTAATGGCAGCAATTGCAGTAATGGGAGCATCTGTTGGGGTTTTTGCAGAGGAGGCGGCCGCGCCCGGGGATCAGCCAGCACAGGCTCAGGCAGAGACACCTAAGGCCCCGGCGAAGAAGGCTGTAAAGAAGCATGTAAAGAAGCATAAGAAGGCCATGAAGGCTAAAGCCAAGGCCAAGAAGGCCAAGAAAGAAGAGAAAAAGGCCCCTGAGGGCGTGCAGGAACCGGCGGCCCCAGGAGCGAAATAATCAACACTATCATGAGTTGATAAAAAAAGGGGGGTTAATTAACCCCCCTTTTTTTTATTTAATTCTGGTTTAAGGCGTCTTTTTGAATCTGGTCTTTTCTTTGAGGTTTTTATATTTTGTAATATCCTTAACCTTTTCTGCCAGCCGGGATGCTGCTTTGCGGATTACATCATCGTCAAACCTATATTCGGATATAATTGATTTCAACACCCCCTTTATTTCCTTGACCTCTTTCACAGTCTCCAGACTATCCAGCTTCAGTTGCAGCCACTGCCAGTCTATCCGGGCGCCTTTTGTAAGCAAAATTTTGGGATGCTTGGTAGGCCCAAGCTTTTCTCCTTCATAAAACAGATCTTCATATAATTTTTCACCAGGCCTGAGTCCCGTAAATACGATAGGGATGTCGGTATAAGGCGCAAGGCCCGCAAGACGGATGATTTGTTCGGCCATATCGAGTATTTTAACAG
>JAJYLJ010000039.1:0-11829 GCA_021787835.1 Deltaproteobacteria bacterium
ATGAACACACCTATACCACGCTCCTTAAGCCTCCTTATGATCTTCTGAAGATCTGCGATAGCAAGCGGGTCCACCCCGGCAAACGGCTCATCGAGCAATATGAATTTAGGCTCGGTGGCAAGTGCCCTCAAGACCTCGAGGCGGCGCCTTTCTCCGCCAGAAAGAGATTGCGCCATCTGGCCGGCCAAGGTCTCGATGCCCATGTCGGCCAGCATCCCGTCAATCCTCTTGTCTATCTCGCTGCCAGACAATCCTCTTGTCTCAAACACAAGCCTCAAGTTATCAGTCACGGACAGTTTTCTAAAAACAGACGGCTCCTGGGGCAGATACGTTATCCCCTTCCTGGCCCTCTCATGCATTGGAAGTCTGGTCACGTCATCGCCGTTAAGAGACACCTCGCCCTCATCAGATCTGATAAGGCCTGCCATTATATAAAAAGTTGTGGTCTTGCCAGCCCCATTTGGCCCAAGAAGACCGACTATGCTGTGGTCATTTATTTCAAGGCATATCTTATTGACCACACACCTTTTGCCATACCGCTTTATTAAATTCGATGCCCTTAATGTACTCACTTTTTATTATTCCGATGGATAAACTACGGCCTCAACCTTTTTTGAGCCGCTACCCTGGACTATACTGCGGTTCTCGTTGATAAACAGTATAATCGTATCGCCTTTTACCCTGTTTGGTCCCTCCCATACCTGAGCCGAACCTGTAAGTGTAATCTTTTCGGCCCTTTTGTCATAAACGGCCTTTTCAGCCGTAGCAACCCTTCCAGCCTTGGTTATACGCACATGCCCAGTAGCTACGATCTTGTCTATGGCCTTTTTGTCACCGGCGTTCTTGTCACCCTGGACGGCCTTCCCCTTGTCATTATTCTTTGAATAAAAAACCTCAAGCCTGTCGGAATTGATGGTCAAATCATCTCTGACGGCAACCACGTGCCCGGTAAAAACCACGGTGCCTTTCTGATCCATGGCCTCCATAAAATCACTCTTTATATGGATGGCGCCCTTTTCGGCCGCAACACCGGCCGCGCCCTGCCCGTCCTTTGAAGGGCCTGGCTGGGCAAGAGCAGGCATGGCCGCATAAAACGCGAAGGCTAAAAAAAAGAGTGCGAAAACCGCCTGGCGTCCATCTTCAATCGTTGTCCTTAACTGTCTTATAAAATTGTCCATTGTCATAAATTAAAACTCCATTGTACTGCGAGGCGAGATAACAGACGTCTGAGAGCGGATCTTAAGGCGCCCTCCCTTAAGGTCGTATTCCAGCCCCTTGCCTTTCATTAGAAGCCCGTTTCCCTTTATCAACACACTGTCTTTCGACCAGATAACACCTTTTTTTTGATTAAGATTTAATGTATCAGAGTTCAATGTCTGACCATTTGGCAAATTCATAACCACATGACCATTAAGTCCAAAGTCACCGTCTATTTTGTATGTCCCAGCATCTGCTAGCACAACTATCTTCTTGCTGCCCCCATCTTGGAAAAAGTCTATTTTCACTCCCTTTAAATACATGACCTTTTTGTTTTCATAAAGGCTCGCCGTATCTGATGCGAGCGTCCACTGAACCTTGTCTCCAATATTCCGCGTGTATTTCAATCCATCAACAATCAAGTCGGCTTCGTAGCTTCCGGCGCGTCCATTGATGAGGTTCAGACCGGTCTTTGCCTTCTGCCACGGACTACAAAGGAGGAGGAGCATAAGACATGCGACAATGACCCATGGTAAATAGCGTCCTCTAAATCTCAAGAGATGTATTGTTCCTATTCTGGCTCTGCTCTAGTCCAAGCCTGGATTTATGATCTCGTTTAAAAAGGCCGGCCATTTGTTTTTTGCCCTCAAGATGAGGTCGCAAACCTCCCTTACGGCTCCGCGGCCGCCATCCTTTCCTGTTATGTAATCAACATAATCATGAAGCGGCGGTGTTGCATCGGCAACCGCCACCGAAAACCCCACTCTTTTTAACAGTGGGAGATCCACCCAGTCATCTCCTATATAACAGGCTTCCCCGTCCGTTATATCGAGTTCATTGAGCAGATTTTGATATGTCGCCAGCTTGTCATTCTGTCCCTGAAAGACCTTGACTATGCCTAGCTCGGAGGCCCTTTTTGAAAGGGCCCGGGAAAAACGGGAGCTAATAATGGCGACCTCGATCTCGGCCTTTTTAAGGAGCTTGAGTCCGAATCCATCATGCACATGAAATATCTGTATCTGTTCTTCATGTCCATTATATATTATCGAACCATCAGTAAGGACTCCATCCACGTCAGTTACCAAAAGCCTTACACGCGCCGCCTTGGCCAGAAGGAGCTGCGGGTCAATATGAGTCATCTTTTACACTGTCCCTTATCGCGGCAAGAACCTTTAGAATCCGCTCCGCATCCTCAAGCGTCAGACTGTTGGGTCCGTCGCACAACGCCTCATCAGGCCTTGGATGCACCTCCATAAATATGCCGTCTACGCCTGCCGCCATGGCGGCCCTTGCCAACAATGGCGCAAACTCCCTCTGGCCAGACGAGCAGCCGTCTCCTCCACCAGGAAGCTGAACGCTATGGGTGGCGTCAAAGACAACCGGCACGCCAAGCCTGCGCATGATCGCAAGGCTGCGCATATCAACAACCAGGTTGTTATAGCCGAAAAATGTCCCTCTTTCCGTCAATATCACCCGTCCATTGCCGGCATCCATCACCTTTTTGACTGCATGGGCCATTTCCCATGGGGCGATAAACTGCCCCTTCTTGATATTCACCGGCAAGCCTGTTCTGGCCGCCGCAACGAGCATGTCTGTCTGACGGCACAAAAAAGCGGGAATCTGGATGCAATCGAGCACCTCGGCCGCCTCCGCCGCCTGATCTGGCGTATGTATGTCAGAGATGACCGGCACGCAAAGCTTTGTCTTTATATCATTGAGCATCTTGAGGCCAGCCTTCATGCCTGGGCCCCTGTATGAGTTGATAGAGGTCCTGTTGGCCTTGTCAAAAGATGCCTTGAATACATAAGAAAAACCAGCCGCCATGGCGGCACCCGCCATAAACTCACCGATAGCCATTGCCGTACCTAGATCTTCGAGAACACACGGGCCTGCTATCAATAAAGGCCTCGCGCCGCGTCCAACCTCGAATCCGGCCACATCGACAGGCCTGTCTTTGATCAAGGAATCGCTTACTTGCATCTGTTTCTATGGACCAAGCCTTTTAGCAAGAGCAGCCTGTATAAACGCCACAAAAAGCGGATGGGGGTCAAGAGGCCTTGATTTGAACTCCGGATGGAATTGACAGCCCAAAAACCATGGATGATCTGGAAGCTCGGCTATCTCCACCAGCTCCTTATTGGGCGAAAGTCCGGAAAACAGCATTCCCGCCTTCTCCATACGCTCTTTATACTCATTATTGAATTCATATCTATGTCTATGACGCTCAAAAACTTCCGCAGCATTATTATAGGCCGCGCTGGCCTTTGTGCTGGCAATGAATTTGCATGGATAAGCGCCAAGCCTCATAGTGCCGCCAAGATCGGAACCCTCGTCACGCTTTTCTACTCTGCCGGTCTGATAGTCATACCATTGCCTCATTAGGTATATGACCGGATCAGGGGTGGATGGTGCAAACTCAGTACTGTCGGCCATATGTAACCCCGCGACATTTCTTGCAAATTCTATGACGGCCAACTGCATGCCAAGACATATACCTAAAAAAGGAATTTTATTCTCCCTGGCATATGTTATCGCCTCCAGCTTGCCGGCTATCCCTCTTGAGCCAAAACCGCCAGGCACCAAGACCCCGTCGGCCATAGATAAACGGTCCTCAAGGGCCTTGCCGCGCATCTCTTCAGAGTTGACAAAGTCGATATCAACCTCCGCGCTATTGGCAACGCCTCCATGAAACAAAGACTCGTTCAGACTCTTATAAGACTCGGTAAGCCCTACATATTTACCAACCATAACGATACGGACCTTGTACTGGGGTTGCCTCGCCCTTGCTATAAAATCTTCCCATAATGTAAGAATGGGCACCCTGGTCCAGATGTTGAGCGCCTCAACAACCCGCTCATCAAGGGCTTCTTCATGGAATCTCATGGGAACTTCATAAATACATTTTACATCCTTGGCCGTTATAACCCTGTCTTCCCTGACGTCGCAAAAAAGGGCGATCTTGGATTTTATGCCAGAGGAAAGCGGCATCTCAGAACGGCACAAAAGGATATCGGGCTGGATGCCTATGGAGCGGAGTTCCTTTACGCTGTGCTGTGTGGGCTTTGTCTTGAGTTCGCCGGCAGTCTTTATATGCGGGACATATGTTACATGGACATAAAGGGTGTTTTCCTTGCCCAGATTGCCCCGCAATTGTCTTATGGCCTCAAGAAACGGCAGCCCCTCTATATCGCCTACCGTCCCGCCTATTTCAATTATGGCTATATCGGCCTCGCCTTCAAGCTGAAGGATAGCCTGCTTTATCTCGTCTGTCACGTGAGGGATCACCTGGACGGTTCCGCCAAGGTAATCCCCTCTTCGTTCCTTGGAGATGACGCTGTAATAAATGCGTCCTGATGTATAGTTGTGTTTCTTGCCAAGTTTTGCATTGGTGAAACGCTCGTAGTGGCCAAGATCCAAATCCGTCTCTGTTCCATCGTCCGTAACAAAGACCTCGCCATGTTGAAACGGATTCATTGTGCCTGGATCAACATTTATGTATGGATCCAGCTTTTGGAATGTCACTCTCAACCCCCTCGCCTCAAGAAG
The DNA here is from genome assembly GCA_021787835.1 of Deltaproteobacteria bacterium. Lineage (GTDB taxonomy): Bacteria > Desulfobacterota > Dissulfuribacteria > Dissulfuribacterales > Sh68 > JAJYLJ01. The sequence continues at coordinate 4,744 of JAJYLJ010000039.1, forward strand.
GGCGCCTATGGAAGCTGCAGCAAGCCCCTTACCCAAGGATGATAGCACACCGCCCGTAATAAAAATAAATTTTGTCTTCATAATAGAAACACCAATAACCGCCGTTCTAAGACATGTGCGCCAGCAGACAAGCCTGCCAAACCCCTGCCCGGCATCCTCTAAAATTTAATTAATACTACCATACATTATTCTTTGTGCCTCCGCCAATATCCGGTTAATGCAAGACAAAAGCCGCTATTTTTCTATCCCTGCCCTTCCGCTTACACCTTTTTCATAATAATGTTTGAGGCAACGCATCTCGGTTACAACATCCGCATCTTCAAAAACCGCCTCATCGGCCCACCTGCCTGTAAGCACAAGCTCAACACCGGCAGGCCTTGCCGCGATCAAGGCCCTTACCTGGTCAACGTCTATCAATCCATAGTGCACGGCGACATTTATCTCGTCCGCAATAACCAGATCATACCCGCCCTGCTCCAAGATACCCATCACCTCCTCGAGACCCTTCCTGGCAAGTTGCATATCGCGCTTGCAGGGAGCGCCCCTGATGAAACGCCCGCTCCCGAACTGCCGCACTGTCACACGGTCTCCAAAGGTTTTGAGGGCCCTTATCTCACTGAATTCACCTTCTTTCAGGAACTGGCAAAAAAATACCTTCCAGCCCGCACCGATCGCCCTCAAGGCAAGCCCGAGGGCGGCAGTGGTTTTGCCTTTGCCGTCTCCGGTGTACACATGCACATAACGCCTTTCCTGCATTTAATAACCCCGTATCCATTGATTTGTACACGGCGAAATCCGCATTTTCTAACCCGGCACCTGCCTAATGAAGCACAGGTTCTATTATATAAAGGGGTATCTTAAATGTATCTTTCATGAGGTTTAAAATACCCGAACCAACGGCCTTCGGTGGAAGAAGTGTAACATCGGGATCCCTCACCGGTCCGTTAACGCCGACAGGTATGGTGATAAGCGCTCCAGTCTTGCCGCCGAGGGCCCTCCCGAGGATAGGGATATTTGAAATAATCGCATCTATAGTCTTAAAAGGAGCTATCAAAAAAATAAGATTGGAATTAAACTTGTCGAGATCTATCGAACCGGTTGCGAATATATTCAAACCCCTGCCCTTGATAGTCATCTTTTTGACGATCAAGTCACCGTCTTTCACCCTGCCATCAAAATCCAAATCCGAATATGAATATCCTTCATTAAACAAATCGGGGAGACCGCCCGAAAATATGTCTGTTACGTTCAGTAAGCTAAAAACCTTGGCAAGCAATGTAAGGCGCCTGATCTGACCGTCGGTTGATCTCAGGCTCACGAAACCACCCCGCCACTTGTCTGGGGAGCCATCAAGGCTCGCATCAAGCTCAAACGGGCCTTTAATGATCTCATTGTCAAATCCAAGACATGGCAAGACCTCTTGAAAAAACAGATCTTTTTTATGGCCGCTGCTGATATGAAATACCCCCGCACCAGGACCCTTTTTCTTTGACCAAACCCCAGTGGTATTAAGCCCGCACAAATCGGCCGATTTTATAGAGACCGAAAAGGCGTTGTCCTCCAGTATTCTAACCTCGCCCTTTAATGGATGCCAGGTAAACGTCGTTTTCTTACATTCAGGCCCGTTACATCCAAGCTTGTTCCTCGTATATTGAAAATTCTCTATGTCAAAACCGATCCTTCCCGTAATGGGCAACTCCGAGCGGCCGGAATACCTGGAGAGCATTTTGAAAATCCGGCTCATATTATTCCATGAAACGGCATCTGATTTAAGACTGGCATCCAGGCTAAGGCCCATTGCGTTACCTGCGATGTCCCCATGTCCTGCAAAGGCCTCGCCGCCAAGGTAAAAAACGACCGAGCCTACCTCTATTTCCGACCCCAGAGACCTTAGCCTTAACCTCTTGATCTCAAAAGGCCTGATATCATGCAATGGTATATAGAGATTCGAGACATTGATCGCCCCGTCGAAACTCCACGGCTGCACCAGGCTCGGCTCGCGTTCAAGTCTGAACAAGCCTTCTATGCTGCCCGAAAGGAGCGTATTCTTTTCAAGTATGGCATCCAGCGTATGCTTGCTCAAGCTGCCATCCCATTTTATGGAAAACCCTCCTTGACGGCCTTGTTCAAGATCAAAAGATATTGAACTTTTCTCATCGAGCCCTGTGATGTCAAATGTCTTTGCAATGATCTTCCCCTTGCTGTAAGCGAGATCCATATCCACCCTGGGAACGGCCCTTGAAGAAAACTTCCTGGCGGTAAACCCGGGCATTACGGTGCCCTTTACACTTACCGACCCTGGCTCAACGTCAATCCTGAATCTATTGAAGGCGCAAGGGGCCTTTGGAAAGAGTTTGGGCGCTATCCAGGCCTTGTCCTTAAGCCATGCTAATAGACTATCTCTGGCGATACCGCTTATCTCAACCCACCCATGCCAATCGTCGAGCAGCCTGTGCGACAGTCCGCCGGTGAGATTCAAGGGCTGATTATCAATAGAGCTGTCCAGCGCCGCTATCTTGACCTTCTGATCGTCAATAGCGGCCTTCAATTTAGAGACATGGACAGTCTCTGGCAGCATAGGGCTGTCAAAATCGAGCGCATCTGCGGCAATGCCAACCTTATATTTCCAGTCTTGCGGTTTCATGACAGGGCCCGACAAGGTGGCGCTTTTAACAAAAATGCGGCCTGTTATGTCCGTTAACACCCTTGACAGAACCTTACTGATCGCCGCTGATCCTGAAAGTTCTTTATACAAGGCCCCGGAATCAACATCCGCCTGGAACGCATCAACCTTTAAAAGCATGCCTTTCTGCCAATCGACAGAGCCACTTGCAGCATGTATCTTGTTCCGGCCCAAGCTCCCCGCAACGTCCTTCCACGAAACCTCCTTGTGACCTACAGAAAGCTCACCGTTATCGATCATAATAGGCCATGGAATACGGCCATACACAAAGCTGCCGTTCATCCTTGACACCTGGACATTGATATCAAGATCATCAAGCCTGCCTGAGACATCCAGATGCCCCTTGGCCCTGCCCTTTGCCTGATTTACAAGTGAAAGTTCGTGCCTGAAGGCCTCATTGTCAACGAGTCTTTGTAATATTGGATGAAGGGCAGAGACATCCGCATCAATATCAAGGCCAAGCTTGAGGGTATTGTCATCTCCTGAAATCTGCAAAAAAAGTCTGCCGTCACTGCCAACACTGTCTCCCATTTTGGCTGAAAGCCCATCGCCCGAGAGCGCTCCATTTATAATCTTGATCGGGCCGCTAGCCTCATCAAGGTCCAGATCGGCCTTGGGCACGTGAATAGGGGCGCGGTCCACATCCGCGGTGATCTCCATGGCGTCAAGCCGCTTAAAGTCAGATGTCCCGCCGTGAAAGGTATATGAAGCCTCCTTGGCCCTCCCTCCCCGCACAATATCGCAGACATTCCTTGCCACATCGTATTTGCCAAGCAAAATCAACACCCATTGTCTGACACCTTTAAGATCGACATCCTTTGCCTTGAATTTTATATCCCATACAGGCTCGCCTCCTGTTGCCCATTTTCTCTCCAAATGGCCTGTCATCAAAAATTGCGGCCTGTCCATTTCAAGCCTATCCACAGAGACGAAAAGCCTGCCCAGGCTTTTATCAATGGAAACAGCGAATCTTTTACTGGATGCATTGAGCGTCACATTATCCTTCCGGATATTACACCTTGGCATGTCACCATTGATGACGGCCTTGAAGGTGTCACTCCCTCTGCCCTTAAGGTCGAGCCTGAAATCAATATCGGCATCCAAGGGCCTTAAGGGACCTGGCACCCACGGCGCCAAACCGGCCTTGCCAGGCGCAAAACCGGTTGCGTCAAACACTAGCGTGTATGTCTCATCCTTGAAATTGACGGCACCCTTTATATCCATCTTTTTTATGGCATCCGAGCCAAAATTGATCTTTTTGATCTCTACTCCATGCCCCCTCGTCACAAAATCTGCATTCAGCGTATGCAAGCTCACCCCTTTAACGAGCCAGGGATAGAGACCAGGGGCAATCTCCAGCGTTCCACCCCTGATTACTATATGGGCGGGCGGTACAGGCAAAGTAGTGTTGCCAGCGCCGCTAATGGATTTAATGCGGATATCCGGGCCATCAAGCCCTATGCGCCCTGGTTCGATCCTGCCAAGCGGCATGACCTCCCATCTTGGGTAAACACTCATTTTCGGCAGCGTCGCTTTAAAACGGTCATTTTCAAATCTGACATCATGGGCTATAAGATGCGGGAACGGGAACCACGCCCATCGTATAGATCCGATCTCCGCCTTACCCTTGATGGCATTTGATATCCTGCCGGATATAATTAAAGAGACCTCTTTTTCGCCGACGAAAACAGGAATGGTGAATAATGCAAGTAAAGACAAAACCGCCATGACAAGCAAGGCGATCCCTGTAATTTTTATCAGCCTTATCTTCATAGAGACAAAAGTTTCATTTTGCAATCTGATATCTTTTTGACAAGACGCCTTAACGCATTAACCTCATCGAAAATCCCATCATCCAAAAGCGCGTTCAAACTGGCAACGGCGACCGGAATATAGGTTTTAAAAAAATCCTTTCCTTTTATAACAGACAGAAAGGAATAGGCCCCAAGGGCCTGGAGAAGTCTAAAGAGAGAAAGTATCTTGAAATCCGCCCAAAACCCATTTCGCTCAAGCTCAAGTCCAAACCCATGAAGCATATCCACGTAATCACCAAAAAGCCCGTCTATCAAATCAAAAGGCAGGGAGGTATAGGGATCAAACAGTAATGAGCCAGCATCATACCCCAATGGACCCATGCGCCCCCCCTGGAAATCTATAATCCTCAATATATCACCAGGCTGGACAAGGATATTCCTTGACTGAAAGTCACGATGGAGAAAGAAGTCGGCCCAGTGCATCGCGTCTATCTTCATTGAAAAATGCCTTAACTCCTCCTCAAGCCCAAATGTCCATTCAAGTCCCATCATGCCCCAGACAAAAGACCCCAAAAAATATTTAGCCTCTTTTTGGAAGGCCAACCGGCTGTCATATCTTGGCGTATCATAGCTCCAAGATGGATCGAACAGGCGGCCGCCCACTACCTGCATCCTGGCAAGGGCCAAAAGGGCGCTCCTGTAAAGGCCGGCGATTCTGTCACAGGCGCCAAGACCGGCAAGCCTCTTGATTTCGGCCTGAAGACTTATATCCCCCAAATCCTCCACTGTTATTATACCCGCAACAGGATCAAAGTCATATATTTCGGGCACTGGCACAGAGGCCTGCCTAAGGTGCCTGCCTATGCTCACATAACTTGACGCCTCGCGATGACCTTTATCGCCAGGCGCAGGATGGATTACTATGCATGGCCGCCTCAGGTGATAACCCCTGTAAAAGGCACGCTCGGAGCCATCTGACGGAATTGAGTTTAGATTTGACTGCTTATTATTTATAGCATGCACTAAAATTTCAGGCCTACATCCAAGGAAAATTTATAATCAATGAGGTTATAAATTTATTATAATAAACAATTAAATGCATAATGCGAAATAAATATATCTGTCCATAATGATTTTATTTTAATATATAAATAAAATTAGCCAAAAAAATCTTTATTAACAGATCATGAAAACGGCCTTTGACATAATACGCCTCACTCCTAAGACCAACTGCGGCGAATGCGGTTTCGAAACCTGCATAGTCTTTGCCGTATCGGTGATCGGCGGAAATTGTAAGGTCGGCCTGTGCCCTTATATCAAGGATAAAGCGCATGGCGTCAACAACGAACGAGCCGGAATCGCGGGTGAAATATCACCCGATACAGCCTTGCTGAAGGAGCTGAAGTCCAAGGTCAAGAGCGCGGATCTCGCCAAAAGGGCGGATGGACTTGGCGCTGAAGCAATCGAAGAGGGAGGCCAAACGGCCTTGAAACTGCCATATCTCGGCTCAGAAGTGACAATTTCGGCAAAGGGGGCCAAAGACCTTAACGGCCATGAGCTTGATCCGAGGGACCAGATACTTCTTTACAACTACATCTTTTTTGGAGGAAGCGGCCCGCTCACCGGGCAGTGGATAGGTCTTGAATCGCTCCCAAACTCTATTTCAAAAGTGGTAACCCTCAGGCGCTATGCAGAAGACAAGCTCGCGGAGGCCTTTGGCGGTAATATAGAAGGACTTAGAAAAGCGGCCGGAAGGCTCAGCGCGTCGCTGATCGACCCATGTCACGCAGATCTCTGTCTCATCGTGCCGGTTCTTCCAAAGGTCCCGGTTCAATTGCATTTCTGGGATCAAGACACCGAAGAGGGATTCGGCCCCAGGGTAAAGGCGCTTTTTGACAGACGGGTGCTTGATTTTCTGGACATCGAATCGCTGATCTTCGCCTCAGAGCGCACGGCCGAGGCCATCATCGCCCAAACCAGTTGAAAAACGCCCCTGCTTCCGCGGGCAAGGACGGCAAGCAGGGGCGCAGCGTCACGGTCAGATGGTTGACCCCGGCTATAATTCCTTAAGGGCTACAAATTTCAGGGCATGTGTCGTGCACTTTGACACGCAGGCGGGTTTAAGCCCGGCATCGACCCTGTCAACACAGTAATCACATTTTATCGCCTTGCCTGTAGCGGGGTTAAATTGCGGCACGCCCCAAGGACATGCGCCTGCGCAGGCCATGCAGCCTATGCACTTTTCCTGGTCTATGAATACTATACCGTCATGACGCTTCTGCATGGCGCCTGTCGGACAAATAGGGACGCAAAAGGGGTCTTCGCAGTGATAGCAGGACCTGAAATGGAACTCACTCTTAGGCACGCCCCTTACCGCCTTCAATGATTCATGGCTTATTTCACACAAGATCGGGCCCACCGGAAGCCCTTTATTCACCTTGCAATGCACCTCGCAACCATGACAGCCTATGCAACGCTTTGAATTGAGATAAAGCATATATTTGTTCACAACTCTACACTCCTTTTAGGATTTTTAGGGCTCCGCCTCACCTCTACGAAACACTCGCACAGGCATAAACCGCCGCCGGCCATGTCCATGTCCTTAAGGAACCCTATCATAAGCTTCTGATCGCTGATTCCAGCGTGATA
>JAJYLJ010000039.1:11929-15720 GCA_021787835.1 Deltaproteobacteria bacterium
CTCTCAAGATACATTGACTCAGGCAGAATCACATCGCTGTACCAGCCAAACTCGCTGTAGTGCGTATCGATTGAAACAAGGAGTTCGACATTATCCATCGCCCTCTTCTGGGCGGCGGGGTCGGGAAAACATGTAAATGGATCATGTCTGTAGCAAAAAAGCGCCTTTATTGGATAGGGCTCCCCCGACTCCATTGCATTATAGAATAGATGGAAAAGACCTGGACCCTTGTCAAAATGCCTGTATTTCCACCCCACGCCGTCGGCCCGCTTATCGGCGGGCTTCGGCACCTGGGCATCAAGAGACCGCAGGCCTTTCACACCGCAATCTCCCGGCCCTTTCGCGAATATCTGTCCGCCTTTTATCTCCACATTCCCCATAAGCACATTTAGGATATGAATGGCCCTGCTTGCATAAAAAGAATCATGATACCTGGCAAGCATCCACCCTGGGTGGAATATGGCCTTAGGACGGTCCGCCCCGAGCTCGTCTATAAACTCCACAAGCTTGTTGACCTTTATCTCACACTCTTTGGCTGCCCATTCGGGAGTATATGGCTCGACAAAGGCGGCCAGTTCGTCAAAACCGTTGACATAGCGTTCAATAAAGTCTTTGTCATATAGGCCCTTTTTAATAAGGCCATTGATTACGCCAAGCGTAAAGGCATAGTCAGTGCCAGGCCTCACCTGGAAAAAACGGGTGGCCTTAAGACCCGTTATCGATTGACGCACATCCACATAGGTAAGCCGCCCGCCTGCATCCAGCATGTCCATCACCTGGTTGACTTCAGCCACCCTCAATGACTCCAAAAGGTTACGCCCGAAGAGCACCAGATGTTTCGTATTTTTTATGTCATAGGCGAATGCCTTGCGGCCCAGACCATACACAGAAAGACTGGCGTGATGGACATTCCTGCCGCAACCACTGTCATGGTTTGTAAAATTAGGGGACCCCAAGGCATGGATAAACGCCTTTGGAAGATCGACAAACGGCCCCCCGCGGCAACTTAGCATGGCGCTTCTCCCGCCGTATTTAGCAATGATATCATTCATTTTTCCAGCGATAAAATCCAGGGCCGTGTACCAGCTCACCTTCTCCCAGCGGCCGGCGCCTCGTCCGCCGGTCCTTATAAGAGGCTGCTGCGGCCTTTCGTCGTCATGGACCAAGGCCACCCCTGCCGACCCCTTCGCGCACAATGCCCCCCCCAGGATATGCGGATTACCCTCGAGCCATTTCACACAGCCATTTTCCACTTCGACTTTTATGGGACATCTAACTGTACACATACCGCACATACTCCATACAGTCTTTTCCATATCTTAACCTCCATACAATTAAATAAAACAATAGGTCTTGCATAAATACAAAAATAAAAAATTTTCATTATAAAGAAAATAAAAAAATTCACTATCTCATTTCTTTACTGTAAAAATTATACTAACCCGACAATAAAAAGTCAAGAATATATATACAAATAATATATTATAGAATGTATAAATATAGAAAAAACTATGAGAAAAAAAGCACAAATATGATACTTAACGATATAATAGGCAATCAACACTTGCATTCATTGCTTTTGGTCAATACCCTCTGCATAAACAGGAAAACTTACAATAAACAACGTCTCCATGCCAGCGTTCACAAATTCCTGTTCTTTCGGCGGGGACTGCACATCTATGTTGCCCCCATGGTCCTTGACAATGCCGAACGAAACAGAAAGACCAAGGCCTGTGCCTTTGCCGACATCTTTTGTAGTAAAAAAGGGATCAAATATCCTCTTCATAACCTCAGGCTCAATACCAGGGCCGGTATCACCGATCAAGACATCGACCGCCTTTTTGCCTGGAACATAGCGTGTCCAGATACCTACAAGCCCCTCTTGCCTAAGGGCTTGATGCGCATTGTTTATAATATTGAAAAACACCTGCTGAAGCCTCTCCTTATCGGCAAGGACCCTTGGCAGGCCTTCTCCATAGACCCTGTGGACATATATCTGATCCATGTTAAGCGAGTGTTCCGCCACAGTCAGCACCTCTTCAATACATTGGTTTATATCAACAGGCTCCTTTGTATGCCTCAGGGACTCACGGGAGAATTTCAAGAGGTCAGAGACTATCTTTCTGCATATCTTGGTCTGCTTCTCTATGGTCTCCAAGGTTTCGTATATCTCCTTCCTGTCTCTGAAGTCCTCCTCTAGAAGCTGTGTATAACCAAGTATGACGCCAAGGGGCGTATTTATCTCATGGGCCACGCCAGCCGCCATCTGCCCAAGAGAGGCCATCTTTTCAGATTGGATAAATGTCGTCATGACTTGCTTGTATCTGGTAAGATCCTTGGCTATGCCTTCACAGCCTATTGGCGCACCGTTCTCGTCCCTGATAATATCAGATGTTATCATTAAATATATAAGGGAACCGTCTTGGCTTTTGCACTCTGCTTCAAAATCTTTTATATGCCCTATAGACTGAAGGTCGGCGCAGAAATGGTTCCACTGCTCTCTATTTACAAAAAAATCAGCCACGTATCTGCCAGACAGTTCCTTTCTATCTTTAAAGCCCAAGAGCTTTACCCCGCTGTCATTTATATCAAGCAGCTTCTTGTCGTTATCACAGAAAAATATGACATCTTTTGAGTTTTCAAACAGACGCCTGAATTTTTGTTCGGAAAACCTGAGCGCCTTGGTCCTTTCTCCAACACGCTGCTCGAGTGTCTGGTTAAGCTCGATAAGGGACTTATTCGCCTGTGCAAGCCCGGTGCGGGCTTCCTCAAGCCTTTTGGCATCTTCCTTAACACGATTTATCACCTGGCGTACGTTCGGAAAATAGAAAGTAAGCGTTGTGATCGAGACAAAAGTCATGGTATTGAGCCCGCCGCTGTAAGGAGCAAGCCCGCCCCATACGTACGAATAACCAAACAATATGAACAAAAATCTCAAGATATGGCCAATGCTGCGCGAAAGCGCCAGGGCCACCATTGCTATGCACAACCAGAAAAGGTAGCTCCAAAGAACGCTCTTTGGCTCGAGCCGTGTAAGCCTGAACGAATAATAGAGGGCTGCAAGCGAAAGAAGGATCATCAGGCTTGCGCCAACAACATCCACAATATATATAGGGAGCAAAGGCAGGCCTTTCATCATTCGTACATATCCTTGCCTATGCCCGATCTCAGCCAGGCATCCCTGTAGAATGTCTTGAGGGCCATAACCAGGAAAAACATGGCTGGCACGCATAGGACATGATCAAATTTGCCAGCATAATAAACCCACCGTGCGAATGTGATGGGGGGGTTGAGATAAAGCGGTAGAATGTCTCTCCTGGCAAACGCCTCTTCCGGAATGTTCGACTCCAGCCAATGCGTAATAAACGCGTTTATATTCCAGACAAGAAAAAATAAAAAAGACAGCTTCAGATATACCCAAGCCTTCCCATGTCCCAATGGGTGTCTTGAAAGAAAATAGAGAATAAACGCCATGGCCACCATAAAGAATATATGGGATATCTGATGGACATATAGACCTTCCGGGCCGCTGTGGATTTGAATGGCCAGAGCGCGGCCAGGCCAGACGAAAAGGACGGTGCATATACAAAAAAACAGGGTAAAAATATTCCGTTTTAAGTTCATCAGCTCTGCTGTTCCATCAAAAACCCAGTTTCGTCCATCTCCCATTTAAATATTACTATGATGATTTTATGTATATTATGTCAAGCGAATTGATACGCCTGGAGAATTTCAGTTTGCTATATTGCATAAAACAGTGCAAACGTATATTCATGTAATAAATTCTTACA
>JAJYLJ010000001.1:0-32349 GCA_021787835.1 Deltaproteobacteria bacterium
GACCGCTCGTAACCCCGAGGGACAGGGGCGGAAACCCGGCAAGGTCATTCGGAGGAGCCAGCACCTGCAGTACGGCTATATCGGTGTCGGCGTCAATATTGAGAAGCCTGGCTGGCCATTTCCTGCCATCGTTAAAAGTGACCTCTATGGAATGCGTGTCGCTTATCACATGGGCGTTCGTCACTATGTGGCCCATGTAGTCGATGATAAAACCGGAACCGCTCCCCTTTGGCGCAAACGGAGACAAAGACGCATCCTGATTGATGGCAAGACTCGTAATGTTGACAACACCCTTTCCAAGCCTCTGGCAGAGCTGGACGATCTGCTGTTCGTCGGAAAACGCGAAGGCCGTTCCGGGCAGCATAAGCCGCCCCAGCACCTGGATGAAAAGCATGAAAAGAAACACGGACCGGCCGCAGGATGAAAGCGTAATCTTTATAATATCATGACGTATATTCATTTTAAATTTATCCACCAATATTTGTTGTTATAAGAACCACGGCTACCAGCAACGCAAGCGCAAGCCGGTAATATATAAAGGGATAAAATGTATGCTTGACAAGATAACGCATAAGAAACGCTATGACCAGATAGCCCGATACAGCGGCGGCGATAAAGCCCCATACAAAATCAAGACCGGACAGGCCGCCGGTCCACGTGCGCCTTAACATCTTGAGGCCTTCATAAAGGCCTGAGCCCGCGATTATCGGGGCGGACAGCAGAAAAGAAAACCTGGCCGCGGCCTGCCGCTCAAGGCCCATAAAAAGCGCCGTACTCATGGTGATCCCGCTCCTCGAGACCCCTGGCACAATGGCAAGGGCCTGTGAGACACCAATAACGAGTGCATCCTTAAACCCTATGGAAGAAAACGCGCGCATGTGACCTGCAAATCTCTCGGCCAACAGGAATAACAAGGCCACACCGGCCAGGGTCGCGGTCACCAGCCAAGGGGACCTGAAGGCCGTCTCGGCATAATGTGAGAGCATCCAGCCCCCAAAGGCACCGGGTATCGTCCCGACGATCAGCAGCGCCGCAAGACGCCTTGTTGCCCTTGCCTCGGCGCTGCCGGACAGAGACCTGGCCATCGCGACCCAGTCGCACCGGAAATAGGCAAGCACGGCCACCAATGTACCCAGATGCAAGGTCACGTCAAATACGATCGGCGTATCCGGCAAGCCGAGAAGATGTTCGGCCAATATCAGATGGCCCGAGCTTGAGACAGGCAAAAACTCCGTCGCGCCCTGGATAACACCCAAAAATAAGGCCTGGGATATGGTCATGGCATCCTTCTTTCATCTATTAGGTCGTACATACTATTTAAAACTTGCGCGAGTTATGGCAAAATTCCCGGACAAAACCCCCAAGCCCTCATGACTACGGCCTCAACGATCACCATCCGCCATATAACACAGGGTTAAACCAGCCAAAGAAAGACATGGGTCAGTGGTCTCCGGGGCCGCCTCCTCCGCCGGGGCCGCCGCCGCCACCACCGCCGCCACCGCCGCTTACTGGATAAACGGTTATGGACAGGGTCTTGGATGACTGGCGCGAACGGCTGTCAGTGACAGAAAAGGTGACAGGATATGTGCCATCCTTCGTAGGCGTTCCGGATACAACACCAGTATTGGCATCCAAACTTAAGCCATGCGGCAGCGGCGAGCCTAATGACCAAATATATGGAGGCTTTCCGCCTGTGGCGCTCATGGTAGTGGTTGGATACAGTTGATCAACGGTCCCGTAAGAGAGAAATTCAGTGGTGATGACCGGCGGGTTCGGGTTAACTGTTATGGTCAAGGTCTTTGAAGTGCTTTTCGGGCTGATATCATTGTCCTGAACCTGAACTGTAAAGCTATAACTGCCGGCCTGCGCGGGGGTTCCCGAGATGCACCCGCAAGGGTCTGAAGATGAGCAAGAGGCCGCGCCGCACGTACCTGATGTCAGATTCTGCAATTGCAGACCCGGCGGCAGAGACGACCCTGGCAATAAAGACCAGGCATATGGTTTTATGCCGTCCGTGGCCCCAAGAGGCACGCCTGACGAGGAGGCGGCCGGATACGTTATCTCTTCCACGCCGGTCGGGAGGCTGTCTGTGGTTATGCTGAAGGCGTTGCACACCTGCTGTCTGAGCTGATCTATGTCATCATACATGACCACATCGTCGTAGCCTGCGTTAGGGTCTTGGGTACAGGCCACCTTCGCGCCCTCGACGCTTATATTGAAAGGGGATGCGCTTCCGGTCTGATTGCAGAGATTCTCTCCGTCGGAAAATATGATGAATGCGACCGTTGTTTTTGTCTGCATCGATCCACTGCTTGCGTCATTTACGGTCAAATACGAAGCGGACGGCCTCTGTGTGCACAGATCCGTAACGCCGCTTATCGCGAAATATTCCAATTTTCCGCCGTAAGAGTCCGTGGCGTCTACGCCAAGCACGTCCAAGCTTGGCGGAAGGCTCTTGTGCGCCATTGCGTAGCCAAGTATTGACTCGTATGCGGTCTTGACTGTCTCCCTGGTCTCCATCAGCTTTGATCTCTTTACAAGCGGACCGATCATGCCGGCGCCGATGCCGAGAAGCAGACCTATCAGCACAAGCACGATCGCCATTTCGACAAGAGTGAAACCTTTCCGTCTCATACAGGCACCTTCCTTGTAAAAGTCAACGGCAAACCTCTTTGACGCCCGTCAACGCATCTGATCCAACCGTTCAAGCGCAAGCCCCAGATTGAATTTAATGTCTTCATCTTCAGGCGCCTTCTTAAGGGCCTCTTTCAATACATCGGCGGCCTCCTGTGGTCTTCCGACGGCAAGAAGCGCAGCCCCTAGATTATTGGCCACCCGCACATCCCCGGTCTTGAGCCAAACGGCCCTGTAAATGACGGCGGCCTCCTCAAAGTCGCCTGATCTCCTGAGGTCTTCGGCCCGCTGAAGGTCCCGTTCCGTGGATATGAAAGATCCAATACCGCCAGACACAACTTCTGACCGGCCGGCGTCTTTAAGCGCGCCACCCTTAGCGGACCCGGCCTCTCTAACGGTCACGGTCTTTTTCTTATCCTGCGCTGTTGCATCATATCCTTTATTACGTTCTTTGCTACCCGCCCCGCCCTCCTTAACCAGCCCCGGCGGACTTACCGGCGCGGCGTCAACCTTATGCCTTGCGGCGGAGGATGGATGCAAACCCACGGGCCCGCCTTCCTTGCCGGGAGCGCCGGCCCCGGCGGTCTTTGCAATGGACACGATGGAGGCGTTGATAGCGCTCCGTCTGGTCACGGCCAAGGTATCGGACGGCCCTGCGGCTGCATTTTCTTTCCCTGGCGCAGGATTAGGTGCCGGAACGGGCTTTTGCAAGACATGGGCGGGCGCGGCCTTATCCAGCCTTGCAAAATCAGTCCTGGCCTGCGATACGGCCTTTACCGCCTTATATCTCCAAGAACCCAGTGTCAAAACGAAGAAAGAGCCAAAAACAACAAAAAAAGCCGCTACAATGGCCGGCAAGACCCAGGGGCGCCAGCCGCCCGGCGGCCATTTTCTTTCCCCGCGCCTTTCTGTCGCATAATCGACCGGGCTTCTGACCGGCGGCTGGCGCCCATCCAATTCCTTCAGCGCATCAAAGAGCTTACTCATCAAATGACCCGCACACGCATAAGGATCACAAGTTCGGCCCTGTCACCCTTCTTGACATTATACTTGAATGCAGGCCCTATCAGAGGCAACCTGTCAAGGAACGGAAGGCTCGTGGTGGTGTTCTCTTTGGTATCCTGGATGAGTCCGCCCAGTATGGCCATGTCTCCAGACTTGACCCTGAGCACGGTCGACTCCTCGCTCAGATTCACCTTGGGGAAGGTGTAACGGTTGCCGCCTGTAAACTCCCGCTCCTCAAGGGAGACCAGGTCTGTCTTTATCGGGACTATGTGGATCGTCACAAAACCGTCACCTTCTATGACCGGAGTCACACCAAGGAGCACGCCGTCAAAAATGGAGCCTATCTCGGCCGTGGTAGTGGAGGTGGTTATTCCGCCGGTCCCCCCTGATGTCAGATTCTGCTGAAGGCTCTTTAAATATGACACGGATTGGCCAACACTTATCATGGCCGACTGGCCGTTCATCACCTTAAGCCTCGGGTTTGAAAGGGTTTTGACCTGCCCGTATTGCTTAAGGGCGTGAAGCACCGTTGTTACGTCGTAATAACGCTGGGACAGGTGTATGCCGTAAAAAGAGCCGGTGTCTTGAATCGTGTTCGTTATGGCGAGGCTTGCACCCGCAGGATTTATGGCGCTTCTGCTCAAGGTCGCCTCGAGATTGCGCCAATCGACGCCAAGCTCATGATCAGATGTAAGCTTCACCTCCAGAAGGGTTGCATCTATCAATACCTGGCGTCTGTATTTCGAGCGCAGGGTCTTTAAATAGGCGCCTATCTCGTCCACAATCCTTGGACGGGCACGCACCAACAGGGTACCCGTCTGCCTGTTGAGAAAAAAAGACCCGTTCTTGCCTATCCTGTCCTTAATCGAATCTTCAAGCTGTTTATAGATATCCGTAACCGTATCAGAGGCCTGGCCGCTGACCTGAAAACTGCCTGTAAGCGGCGCGCTGCCGCTTAAACCGCCGCTTCCCGAACCACCTCCTCCGCCGCCGGCGCCTGAACCGGCGGAAGAAGCGCCGCCGCCTGAAGAAACGCCGGAGGAACTGCTCACAGAGCTGACGCCGCCCAAAACGTCCCCGCCAACATTAAAATTTGACTGGCGCACAGAGCCAAGAAAATCAAGATCAAAGACCTTTTGCGCCATCGCATTCACGTATATAGTGCCGTCTGACTCATGCCACGATATATCAAGCGCCTGGCATACGGAATCAAGCACATCCCTGACCGGCCTTTCATGGTATTCGGCGGTGAGGGATCTGGCGCCGCCAAGCGCGGCATCAACCCCCGGGTCGATGACAAGATTGAGCCCTGCCGCAAGGGCGAGGGACTGCAATATATTCTTGTAATCCTCTCCGGCGAATGACAGGCTTACCAGTTGCGTATCGACCGGAGAAAGCGATTTGAATCTGGGTTTCTGGTCATCCGCCAGCGGACCTTTTGCCCCGGCGGAGTCAATGCCGGGCATGGCCATAATGTCGGCCCGGGGTTGAACCGGCACCGCATTTATATCAGACCTGAGCGCGCAGCCGCAAAGCAAAATAGAGGCGGCGCAAGCAAGAAATATTCTATGTACCTGGCATGTCTTCCGCATCAGGTCTCTCCACTGTTTTCCGCAGCACCTTCTGGCTTTAAGATAATGTCTTCCTTCTGACCAGGCCTGAGAAGGCCCTCGCCAGCGTCTGTCTTGATCAGGGCGCCGGCTTCGTCTATTTTTCTGACGACAAAACCATGGCCCCCGGCCCCTTCTTTAAAGAGCTTCCCGTTTATCCTGCAATAACGTCCAGCGCTTGCGACCACAACCAGACTGAGGGAAAGCTCCTTCAGGACAGGCGGCGGGACGACCTTTTCAGCGGTCTTTTTGATGCGCCCGAATGGGTCGTTGGCGCCGCCCGCGGATTCGCCGTACGACAGAGACGGCGGCGCGCCTTTGTATTTTTCATCCAATGCCGTCAAGTTGAGCGTAAAAGGCGCTGTCTTTCCTGGCAAGAAGGACAGGCAGCCGCTGGACAGGCGCCCAAGCCATACGGCGGATATGCTGGCTACAAGCAGACACAAAACGGGCAACGACACCAATACCCAATCCCTTTGTTTCATGAATTGCGCAGGCATAGAAAATACCCCTCCACATGGAATACGAGCCCTTCATTAGACCTCTGTGAAGCAGCGCCACCCCCCTCCGGGTTTGGCCGCAAACCGCCCGCCTCCTGCTTATCTTGTCCGGAATGGGCGGCGGAAAAAGACTCAAGGGCGAATATCCTGTCCCCAAGATAAAGATTATAGAGCCTTTGAATAAGCTCTTCAAAGCTTATATTCAACCATTTCATGTCGGCCCTCTCCCAAACAAGATGACTGGCGGCGGCCCGCTTACCAGGCATATATCTGGCCTTAAGGGTCTGAAACAGGCGGATATTGGCCTCGGATATATTTAATACGGCCGCTTCGCTGTCAAGGGCAGAGGATGCCAGCCTCAAGCCTTGCCCTTCATATAAAGCATTGGTCAGAAACCATAGGCTTGCGGCAAAAAACATGACCGCCGCAAGCTCCAATGCTAGCTCCTTGTAAGACGGCACCGGAACGCCATGCATCACGAGCGCCCATCCTTTACGGAAAGACGGCAAGACAAACGGCCTTGCCCGGATTTCTCGTCATAATCGAGTTTTACATCCCGCATAATGAAACGCCTGCACAGCGCGGCGGCGGCCTCCTCAAGCCTCTGCCTGGACTGCGCGTAGCCCCCTGTTGTAACGAGCTCCAAAGACAAATCAAAAGGCCGGTCCAAAAGCTCTTCAGGGATAGGCCTTGACGATGCTCCCGTCCCTTCGGACCCCATGGCTTGCGGCTGCTGGCCGGATGGCCCGCCATTGTTCTGCGCCATGGGACCGCCTGCGGCGGGAGCGGGATGGGTATTTTGCACATGCCTGTCGGCCTCAAGACTTGAAATGCTCACGCCGTCCGGCAGGGATCTTGAAACGGCCAAAAGCATAGAATCAAGCCTGGGCTGGCTCCTGTATCTTGACCAAAGGCCGGCAAGCCTCTCGACCGCCTCTTTTTCCTGACCGTCTGGAAGCATTTTCTGCAAACGCCCCCTCTGCACAGTTATGGCCCTGCCGCGCGCGGTTACATAGGCCTCCAGCGGCATATTTTCATTCTTGATATATGCCCCGACGCCGAAAAGCACCACGGCTCCAGCCATGGCAGCCATGGCCATCCACCGCGATATATCCTGAATGCGCCACGAAAGCCGCCAGGAAGCCGGAACAAAATCAAAGGCCCTGTCTACAAAATAAGACCCGAAAAGCGCTGGATATCTCGCGGCCAAGGACGGGTCATCCATGTCGAAAAATGCGCTCCATTCAGGCAGCCAAAGCCTGTAACCACCGACCATCTCAGGGCAGACGCCTGCGTTTGGACCAATGGCGGTTATGGTTTTAACATCAACATGGTGGATGCGGCGTACGGCCTGCAACACTATCTCGAACGTGTGCGCGAGCATCGGCTCTTCGAGCCGTCCGTTCGTATCAAACGGCACAAATTGCATATAAAGAGGCGCTCCCCCTTGCCCGACGATTATCAAAAGGATGTCCTGGAAAAAACATGCGGCAAGCACCGGCTCCGGCGTAAGTACACCCATCAGCCCGCTGATGGCGGCTGGCGCGGGAGAAATGGACACCGTCCTGACACCTTGCCCAAGGCCCATCATAATAAAGGGGTCGATCTCTTCTTGCGGCATACATATAATAGAATAAAGCGTCCGCCCGTCGCGCTCGGCGGTAGGCCTCATGCAATAGCTGAAACCAGACGCTCCGTCCCGCAAAAGACCGCTTTGCCTCATACGCTCGGTTATCTGGAGTCTCAAAATCTCACGCCCGGTCTTGGGGAATTCCTCGTTGAGCAGATACATCTTGCGGGAAAAAACCGCCAGCCGCACGTTGCCCTTTTTTACAGGAGTGGCGCCCCTTGTCTCTTCAACACCCCCGAATACCGGCCTATCCCCCGCCTTAAGCACCGGGACGCGCAGCCATGTATCATTTTTATCCCAGGGCTCGGCCAGCCAAAGACCTATCCGCTTCATGGCCTTATGACCTTGAATATCGTCCAGATAAACATCATGAGCAAAAAACAACCGGAGGCCAGGATCATGGCCTTCTGGTGCCATCCCCACCTAAGATGCGTCATTTCAGGGATGGGCAGGGTCTCCTGCGCCACTTTTATGTCTTCGTCATATATCATGTGCCGACCCCGCGAACTCGCTATCAAAAAGGCCCTGTCCATGATCTTGTTTATAAGGCGCGGTATGCCGTAACTGGCCCGGTAAAGACGTGAAAGGGCCCTGGGCGCAAGTGTTATATCGGCCCTTCCCACCTTTGCGAACCTAAAATTTATATACGCACCCATTTCCTGTCTTGTGAAGGGCCGCAGTTCCTCCCTTACGACAATGCGCTGGGCTAGCTGCCCAAGCTGGGGGGATTGCAAGATTACATCCAGCTCCGGCTGCCCTATCAGAAGTATCTGCAAGAGTTTGCGCCTGTCAGTTTCGATGTTTGAAAGGAGCCTCAACTGCTCAATGGTATCGAGCGGCAGGTTTTGCGCCTCGTCCACCACGATAAACAACTCCTTGCCCTTTGAGGCAAGATCGAGCACTGCGGCCTGAAATTGCTTGAGCAGCAGGCCCAAGTCGTCTCCATCTCCATCATACGGGCAACCCATCTCATCAAGTATGAGCCTCAGAAGGCCCGATGGGTTTACGGTCGGACTGACCACCACGGCAGGGACCTTGTCTGGCGCAAGTCCTTCCAGGATAAGACGCAGTATAAGTGTCTTGCCTGTGCCGGCCGGACCTATAAGCACCATGAAGCCCTCGCCTCTTTCTATGGCGAACTTTAGCACCTCCTTCGCCGCGATATGCGGGGCCGCCGGAAAGAAAAAGTCAGGGTCTGGCGAAAGTCTGAACGGGGCGTCCTTGAGACCGAAATAGCCTATGTAATCAGGATAAGCCGCCAAAGGCAAAACCTCTCTCCAAACAAGGAATCAATGCAGCCTGGTTATGATATCATAAATAGGCCCAAGCAGTCCAAGGGCTATGATCAAAAATATTAAGCCGGCAAATACTATAATGATAGGCTCGATAACCTTGGACATCGTATCAATAAACTTATTTACCTTGGAACGGTAATGTTTGGCAAGCAGGGCTAGCTGATCCGGAAGGCCTCCGGTCTGTTCTCCGGCCGAGATCATGCGAAGGACAAACGGCTCGAAGAAATCGACCCTTGAAAAGGATTCAAAAATGCTCTCGCCGGCCGTGATATCAGCCCTGATACCGCCTATCCCTTTTTTAAGGACCTGATTAGTTACCGATGCCTCCATAAACTCCAGGCCTTTGACAAAATTTATCCCAGCCGATGTAAGAACCGCCATATATTCAAAAAAGAAGGCCAATTGTGATGATTTTAACACATCACCTATCAAGGGGGAGCGCAGCCACGACAAATCCCACAGGTATTTCATGCGTTCGTTTTTGGCGGCTATTATATAAAATATAACGGCAACCACTGGGACTAAAATGGCTGCCGGCCACCATCTATTGAATATCTCCACCGTCTTTATGAGGATCCTCGTTGCAAGCGGCAGGTCCTTTATGCCCATGTCTTTAAATAATTTCAATATCTGCGGAAGCACGTAGATCATCCAGAAGGCGAGCGCCCCCGCCATTGCCGTCAGCACAAACGACGGATAGAGCAGGGCCTTTTTTGTATTCGAAACGATCTCTTCTATCCGTTCGAGATGGGCCGCCGCGTCATCGAGCATCCTGTCAAGGTTGCCGGTCTCCTCGCCTATACTCACAAGCGTAATGAGAAGCCCTGAAAAGTGCCTGCGGTTCGCCTCCATGGCCGAAGATAAGAGCTGGCCGCCGTCAAGCCGCCTGAGGACATCGACAAGGACGTGCCTCAATGTCTTGATGCCCGGGCTTCTTGCCATATCGTCGATCGCCTGCCTTAAAGAGATGCCGCCCCTTACGAGCAAGGCCAGATTCCTGAAAAACTCGGCCATCAAGGTGCGCTTGACCTTACCGCCGGCAAAAGAACTCCATTTTATATATCTCCGGCGGTAATCAACGAGGACAAGACCCCTTGCCCCAAGCGTTTCAAACAGCCCCTCAAGAGACGGAAACTCCCCCTCGTCTTTTACCGGCACACCCGCACTGTCTATGGCTTTATATGAAAAAAACGGCATTTAATAGATAACCCGCTGTATCTCGTCAAGGCTTGTTTCGCCTCTCTTAACCTTTGTCAGGCCGATATCCATAAGGTCCGCAAAGCCCTCTTTTCTGGCCTGATCATCTATATCTCCAAGCGGGGCGTCCTCGGCCACAAGCCTCAATATTTCCTTGGTGAACGGCAATATCTCAGCCACAACCATACGGCCTGAATAACCTGTCTGCCTGCAATGCTGGCATCCGACCGGCCTGAAATATTCCCCGTCCGGAGACAATTTATAACGCTCGATGAGTTCAGATGAAGGCAGATATTTTTCCTTGCAGTCAGGGCACAGCCTTCTAACCAGACGCTGTGCTGCTATGCCGACAAGTGAACTTGCAAGCAGAAACGGGGAGACGCCAAGATCTCTGAGCCTGGCGATCGCGCCCATGGCCGTATTCGCGTGCAGCGTCGAAAGCACAAGATGCCCGGTGAGCGCCGCCCTTACGGCAAAGGACGCGGTCTCATCGTCTCTTATCTCACCGACCAGTATCACATCGGGATCCTGGCGGAGGAACGTCCTGATGGCAGACGCAAAATCATAGCCCGCCTTTTCATTTACTTGCGTCTGCCTTATCATCATAAATTCGTATTCTATCGGGTCTTCCACCGTAATTATGTTCTTGCCTATGACATCTTGAATCCTGAGGGCTGCATACAGGGTCGTGGTCTTACCGCTTCCAGTGGGACCCGTTAGGAGCACCATGCCGTGAGGATGTGAAAAAAGCTGTTTCATAACTTGCATCTGGTCATGCTCAAAACCAAGGTCGGAAAGACCCAGCACCTGGCCGCCTCTTGAAGGCAGGATGCGGAGCACCATGTTTTCACCGAAATTGGTCCGTAAGGAGGAGACCCTTATATCAAAAAAGTCTCCCAAGAACTCGAAGGACATGCGCCCATCCTGGGGTTTCCTCTGCTCTGCTATATCCATACCCGACCTGACCTTTATGTTTGTCGCGAGACGGCTATGAAAAACCGCGGGAAACACATAGGCGGATGACATTATGCCGTCCACCCTGAACATCACCCTGCTCGAAACACTGCTTGGGGTTATGTGGAGGTCAGTGGCCCTCAGGCTTACAGCGGAAGAAAGAAGCATATCCACGAGCTTGGCTATGTCTATATCAATGCTTGGATTGAGCCTCGCCCTTTCAACAATGCCGTCTATCTCGTCGGCGACAGGGTGTTCCAGGAGATAATAAAAGCGCTCCACCAGTTTCTTGAGCTCGTTTCTCCCGCCGACATGCGCAGTGGCGGGCAGGCCCGTAAACCGGAATATGATCTCTGAATATGTGGGGTCATAGGGGTCTGTAACGGCTATATGGAGGCTGTTGCCCTTAACGAAAAGCGGCAGGACCAGATTCTGTCTTGCAACCTGCGCCGGAAGCCTTGAAAGGACATTGGGATCAGGTATGAAGACTCTGAGATCAATAAAGGGCATGCCGCTTTGCGCGGCCAAGGCCTTTGCTATGTCGGAATCGCTTACAATGCCAAGCCTTATAAGACATTCACCGAGCTTTTCGCCTGTAGCCTCCTGTTCCCTGACGGCGAATTGTATATACGCCTCACTTACAAGGTTCGCGTCTTTGAGTAATTTGCCGATCTGTGGGGCAGCGCTTGCCATAATGGTTCGCCTTTCACCGGAATTTATATTTCAAACTGGAATGGACAGGGCATGTCAAATGCGTCTCCAGGAAACCTCTATTGACACCTGACAACAGCCATATTATAAAACCTCATCGAAAAAAATGATATAAATTCAAATAGAAAAATTATATTTATATATTGAGGAGGTATCTCTTGGCCAATCATAAATCAGCCATCAAAAGAATGCGCCAAAACGAGAAACGCAAACTCAGAAACAAGGCCAGAAAAACAAGGATAAAAAACCTCGTGAAGGCCGCCGAAACGGCCATTGCGGATAAGGCCGCAGACAAGGCGCAGGAACAATTGAAGCTCGCCCAAAAGGGCATAAGCAAGATCGCGTCAAAGGGTGCGATCCACAAACGCAAGGCGGCGCGTAAGATCTCGCGGCTTACAAAAAAATTTAATGCGCTGACAAGGGCTGCAAATTAACATTTAAATTTAATATGGCTGCGCAACGGAATGACATGTAAATCTGCGGATACAATTACGGGCTAAAATACGTCGGTTATCCTGTGATAAATGGTCTGGGCCATATAACGGCTGAGTTGTTTGAGCGCCCCCTCTTTAAACCCTTCGGTCTGCACCAGATCCTGCCCCACCAGAAACCCCTCATCCCGGTTAAGATTATTCGTCTGCCATAGCACCTGCCCTGTCTTTCTGTCTATTATCTTAAGGGCGCATTCGGCGCTTATCCGTCTTTCGGTCGCCTGATTGTAAGTCAAGAAAGAAAGCCCGGCTGTCTCTACCCTGATCACATCGCCTTCAAGGATCACATCGGCCTGGTCCCTGGGGGCGAGGGCCAAGGCGCCGCCCCTTAGAAATTCGCGCCTGAGGTCATCCGTAATCCATACGCCAAGCAAAAGCTCGCTGCTACGGTTTGAAAACGGCGCAATGTATATGGTTTTTATCCAAGAAGGTATGGCTGCACTCCTCTCCACCCTGTGATAGCCGCATGCGGAAAACAAAACAGGAAGGGCCAGGCATAAAACGGCAAGGCAAAATCTCATAAAACCCCGCAACTTATCCATTAAGATCATCATATCTAAAAAAAACCGCCTCAAGCAACTATAAAATTCACAAGCCTTCCAGGGACATGGATGACCTTTTTTATATCCTTTCCGGCCGTATGTCTTTTTACGCCCGGATCGGACAAGGCCTCGGATTCGATCGTCTTTCCGCCGGCATCCCGGCTTACCCTTATTTCGCCCCTTAACCGCCCATTGACCTGTACTACGATAGACATGGTCTCTGACAACATGGCCTCTTCGTCTGCCTTAAGCCAAGGCTCAAGGCAGATATGACCCTCATGGCCGATAAGCCTCCAGAGCTCATCGGTTATATGCGGAACCATTGGAGAAAGCAATAAAAGCGCGGCGTCCACGGCCTCTCTCATTACAGGCCAAACACCGGCGTCCATCTTGGCCGGATCTTCAAACCGGTTGAGATAGGCCGTGCATTCATTGACGAGTTCCATTACGCTGCTTATAGCCGTATTAAAATGAAGACGCTTTTCAATGTCTTCCGTAACCCTGGCGATGGTCTGGTGGGTCTTTTGTCTGATAACCTTCAGTTCTGGCAGCCTTTCCACTGAGGCAAGGATGATTCGCCTATCAACCTTCGCATCCTTTAACACTTCGATATTATTGGTCACAAGGCGCCATAGACGCTGCAGGAACCTGTACGAGCCCTCGATCCCCTGATCGCTCCACTCAAGGTCTTTCTCAGGCGGGGCCGCAAAAAGTATGAAAAGACGCACCGTATCCGCGCCGTATGCCTTTATCATCTCGTCTGGATCGACTACGTTGCCCTTGGACTTTGACATCTTGGCCCCTTCCTTGAGGACCATGCCCTGGGTCAACAGGTTTTTAAACGGCTCTCCGGCGGACAGCCAACCAATATCCCTTAACACCTTGGTAAAAAACCGAGAATAAAGGAGGTGTAAAATGGCGTGTTCAACTCCGCCTATGTACTGGTCCACAGGAAGCCACTTGTCAACCAGCCGCCGGTCAAGAGGCTTTGTATCCTCATTCGGGCAAGCGTATCTTGCAAAATACCACGACGACTCAACGAATGTATCCATTGTGTCGGTCTCGCGCCTGGCCTCGCCTTTACATTTTGGGCATACCGTCCTGTAAAATGACTCGAGACCGGCAAGGGGTGAACGGCCCTGCGGGTCGATCTGCGCATCACACGGGAGTATTACCGGAAGCTCTTCCTTTGGCACGGGCGCAACACCGCATTTTTCGCAGTAAACCATCGGGATCGGGGCCCCCCAATAGCGCTGTCTCGAGATGCCCCAGTCCCTGAGCCTGTATGTAACCTTCCTCCGCCCTATGCCCTCCTCCTCGAGGCGCCTGGTTATCGCACCTTTC
The DNA here is from genome assembly GCA_021787835.1 of Deltaproteobacteria bacterium. Taxonomy (GTDB): domain Bacteria; phylum Desulfobacterota; class Dissulfuribacteria; order Dissulfuribacterales; family Sh68; genus JAJYLJ01. The sequence goes on from JAJYLJ010000001.1 coordinate 13,914, forward strand.
GCCTCCTCGCTCCACATGCCGCTAAACGGGCCTGAATCCACAAGGCGCCCGCGGCCCTCCCACGCACCGTCCATGACCTCCGGCTGGATGGGCATGGCCTCGGGCTGGATCACAACACTTACAGGCAACCCATATTCCTTCGCGAACTCAAAATCCCTCTGATCATGGGCCGGCACCGCCATTACCGCCCCTGTGCCATATTCCATCAAGACAAAGTTGGCGACATAAACTGGCAGACGCCTTCCTGTCAAAGGATGTATGGCAAAGGCCCCGGTAAACACACCTTTCTTCTCCTTCAAGTCTCTGCGCTCCTTAGGCGGTATCATGGAACATTGTTCTATAAAGGCCGAGACCGCTTCACATTGCCCTGTATCTCTAGAAAGCTCAGTGGCCATCGGGTGTTCAGGCGAAATACTGATAAATGTGACGCCAAAGAGTGTATCCGGCCTCGTGGTGAACACCGTGATCTCCTTGCGCCCGTCTTCAAGCCTGAATCCGATCTCGGCCCCTTCGCTCCTGCCGATCCAGTTGCGCTGCATGGTCAGAACCTTCTCGGGCCAGCCCGGGAGTCCGCCGCAGCCATTGAGCAATTCTTCGGCGTAACCGGTTATCTTGAAGAACCAGCCGTCAAGCTCCCTTTCAACGACCTGCCCGCCGCACCTCCAGCATCCGCCCTCTTCCACCTGTTCATTGGCAAGGACTGTCTGGCAGCCTTCGCACCAGTTGACCTTTGATTTTTTACGGTAAACAAGCCCCCGCTCGTACATCTCGAGAAAAAAGAACTGCTCCCAGCGGTAATATTCAGGGGCGCATGTGGCAACCTCACGTGACCAGTCGTATGAAAGGCCAAGGCGTTTGAGCTGACGCCTCATGTAGTCGATGTTTTCATAGGTCCATCTGGCTGGATGCGTGCCATGCTTGATGGCCGCGTTCTCGGCCGGAAGCCCGAAGGCGTCCCAGCCCATAGGATGAAGCACATTAAAGCCAAGCATCCTCTTGTAGCGGGCCACCACGTCCCCAATGGTGTAATTCCGCACATGCCCCATGTGAATGCGCCCGGAAGGGTATGGAAACATCTCAAGGACATAATATCTTTGCGCAGGGCTGTCATCGGACGCCTTGAAAAGACCGCGCGCCTCCCACTGATCCTGACACCTCTTTTCTATGTCTGCAAATGAATACCTTAGCTCCATCTATGCCCGCACCATCTCGTCCATATCCTTTAAAACGGCATCCAATATCCCGTTTATAAATGCGCTCGACTCGTCGCTCCCAAACTTCTTTGCAAGCTCCACGGCCTCATTTATGGCCACCTTGGGCGGTATGTCCCTGCGGTAATAGAGCTCAAACACCCCCAGCCTCAAGATGTTCCTGTCAACCAGGGCAAGCCGGCTTACCCTCCAGCCCTTTGTCTTTTCTCTAATAAAGAGATCCAGATCGTCTCTGTGTTCAAGCACGCCGGAAAGCCATTCAAATACAAATTCAAGGACCGGGTCGTCCTCCTGAAATTCCCTCATGGCCAGTTCATGCACGTACCCATCCACGAGTTCCCTTACGCCTTTCTTTGCATCCCATTCATACTGATAGAGAAGCTGCAAGACGATCTCGCGGCCCTGCCTTCTAATAACCATCTAGGCGTCTAACCCCTTTAACAGGTTCGCCATCTCCACCACCGCAAGGGCCGAATCCCAACCCTTGTTGCCGGCCTTGGTCCCTGCCCTTTCAATGGCCTGTTCGATACTCTCAGTGGTGAGTATGCCGAAACCCACGGGACAATCCGTCTGAATGGCGATCTGGGCCACGCCCTTCGCCGCCTCTGCCGCCACATATTCAAAGTGGGGGGTGGCCCCCCTTATTATGCAGCCAAGACATAAGACACCGTCGTAACGGCCGCTGGCGGCAAGCCTCTTTGCCGCAAGAGGTATCTCGAATGCGCCCGGTACCCAGGTGATATCTATATCGTCTTCCTGGGCCCCGTGCCTTATGAGCGCATCCATGGCCCCGCTTAAGAGCTTACCCGATATAAATTCATTGAATCTGGCAATCACAATCCCGACATGAAGCCCGTGGGCGTTAAGATGACCTTCGTAAACCCGCGCCATTTCTCTCCCCCTGTTATTCAACCTCGAGAAGATGACCCATCTTCTCTTTTTTACACTTCAGATAATTTATGTTTTGCTCATGAGGCGCTATCTCTATCGGGACCCTCTCCACAACCTTAAGCCCGTAGCCCTCGAGGCCAACAATCTTTTTTGGATTATTTGTCATCAGCTTCATACGCCTTACTCCAAGGTCCCGGAGTATCTGGGCCCCTATGCCGTAATCCCTGAGATCGGCCTTGAATCCAAGTTCATAGTTCGCCTCGACTGTATCCCTGCCCTGATCCTGCAGACAATAGGCCTTGAGCTTGTTGATAAGCCCTATGCCGCGGCCCTCCTGCCTCATGTAAAGTATGACCCCGCGGCCCTCGCGGGCGATCCTGTGCATGGCCGTCTGAAGTTGCGGACCACAATCGCACCTCAAGGACCCGAAGACATCGCCGGTCAGACATTCTGAATGGACGCGCACCAATATGTCTTCATCAGACATTATATCGCCGTCGCCAAGCACAAGCGCCAAGTGGTGCTTCTGATCGAGCAGGCTGCTATACGCGATAAGCCTCCAGTCCCCGCCGAACCTGGAGGGGATCCTCGTCTCAACCTCTCTTTTTACCAGGCTCTCGATACGCAGACGATATGCTATCAAATCCGCCACCGTGGCTATCTTCAGGCCGTGCCCCCTGGCGAAGACTTCAAGGTCAGGCATCCTCGCCATCGTGCCGTCATCCTTCATTATCTCGCATATTACGCCGGCCGGTTTAAGGCCGGCAAGACGGGCGAGATCCACAGAGCCCTCGGTCTGGCCAGCCCTTACAAGCACGCCTCCGTCCCTTGCCCGCAGCGGGAAGACGTGGCCAGGGGTGGCTATGTCCGCCGGGCCGGCGCCGTCCGCAATGGCGGTAAGTATGGTAGTGGCCCTGTCCTGGGCCGAGATGCCTGTCGTAACGCCTCTTGCGGCCTCTATTGAAACCGTAAAGGCCGTCCCGAATTTGGAGGTATTACTTGATACCATCATGGGAAGCTTAAGGCTTTCTACCTTTTGACCGGTAAGCGCAAGACAGACAAGCCCGCGGCCGTACTTGGCCATAAAATTTATGGCCTCTGGCGTAACCTTCTCGGCGGCCATGGTAAGATCACCCTCGTTCTCACGGTCCTCATCATCAACGAGGATGATCATCTTGCCCGCCTTGATATCCTCTAAAACCTCTTCAATTGAAGACACTGACATCTCTATCACACCCTTTTACGGAGTTAGCCGCAAACATCTTTTTTATATGAAACCATGACGGGCCAGGAACGCCCGGTCAAACCCATCGTCTTTTTCAGCTTCACCTTCCGGCCTCTTGGGCCTGAGTAATTTTTCAATATACTTCCCAATCAGGTCAAGCTCAATATTGACCTTGTCACCGGCCTTCCTCCTGCCAAGCGTGGTAATGTCCGCCGTATGAGGGATCATGGAGACAGAAAGACGCCCCGGGCCGCAACTGTTGACCGTGAGGCTTACGCCGTCAAGTGCTATGGAGCCCTTTTCTATAATATATCTGTCAAAATCCAAGGGCACGGCCACTGAAATAAGGACAAATCGGCCAAGAGGCCTCTTTTCCAGTATACGGCCCACACCGTCAATATGCCCACTCACAAGATGCCCGCCGAGCCTGCCTGAAAGACGTAGCGCACGCTCCAGGTTTACCACGTCCCCTGCCTTCAGATCCCCGAGATTTGACCTTGAGATGGTCTCTGGCGATACATCGGCCTTAAAGGAACCAGACAATATGGATGCGGCCGTTAGGCATGCGCCGTTTACAGCTATGCTCTCACCTTCTTCCGGATCGTCCAGGACGAAACCGGGCGCGATCTCAAGCACAAGGCCGCTGTCCTTCCGGGTAATCTGCCTTATCGCTCCAAGGCCCTCAACTATGCCAGTAAACATCCTAGGCCCGCCAAAATCTGTCCAGGTCTGTCACGACGCCGTGAACCAGCCAGTTGTCGCCTATCTTTCTGTGGCTTATCATCTTAAGCCTTGGTGCGCCGTCTAGATGTCCGGCGCCGTGCCCGCCTATCGAGCAAGGGGCGTCCGTGCCGCCTATCACAACCGGCGCATAGAAAAAAAAGGCCTCATCAACCAGCCCCTGATCCCAAAAAGTACCATGTATAGTAGCCCCACCCTCAACCAGCAACGACTGTATCCCGGACTCGCCCATCCTTGCAAGGACATCACCCATACGAGGCCTTCCATGTCTGTCGGGCGGCATGAGCCAGACCTCTGCGCCGGAGGCCTCCAGCGCCTCTTTCTTTTCAAGGCGGACGCCAGCTTCAGAGCCTACCACCACGGCTCTGCCGGTCTCGCCAAGCACCCTGCTATTGATACCTATCTCAAGCCTGCTATCCAGCACAAATCTTATCGGATCCTTGGCCTGGCCCCAGGCCGTTTTTTCTTTTATTCTGCATGTAAGCCGCGGATCATCGAGCAAGACGGTATTTTTCCCAACAAGTATCGCATCGCTTGCGGCCCTGAGGGTGTGGCCCAGCATACGCGCGCGCGCACTGGTGATCCACTTCGACTCGCCAGTCCTGGTGGCCACCCGCCCGTCAATGCTCAACGCCGCTTTCGTCCTCACCCATGGAAGCCCTGTCGTTACATGCTTTGCAAAAGGGGCTATCAATAGGCGGCATCTGTCCTCCATGCAGCCCGTCTGGACTTCCAGGCCGCGGCTTCGCAGGAATCCGGCCCCTCCGCCCGCAATATTCGGGTTCGGGTCCATTGCCCCGACCACAACCCGGCTGACCCCGGCCTCGACAATCGCCTTGGTGCAAGGCGGAGTGCGGCCATAGTGGTTGCAAGGCTCAAGGGTCACATAGATAGTTGAACCCTCGGCCTTTTCACCGGCCGAGCTTATTGCATGGACCTCAGCATGCGCCGTCCCCGTCTTTTGATGGAACCCCTCGCCGGCTATCACACCGTCCCTTACCACAACAGCTCCTACAGCCGGGTTCGGGCTTGTCCGCCCGAGGCCCCTTTCCGCAAGCCTCAAGGCCCTCGCCATAAATCTTATGTCCTGCCGTGTCCACATATCCTTCTCATGAACCCTGGCCAGAGCCCCCCTCGTTGATCATCTCAAGGAGCTGTTTCATAAACTCGTTGAGGTCCTTGAACTGCTTATAAACTGAAGCGAACCTAACGTAGGCGACGTCATCCCATTTCTTGAGCTGGGCCATGACCCTTTCCCCAATGAAACTGCTGCCGACCTCGCGTTCGCCGCGCTCTTGAAGCTCTTTTTCGAGCTCATTTACAAAGGCCTCGATTTGGTCCATGCTTATGGGGCGCTTTTCACACGCCTTTAGCATCCCGTCTATCACCTTTCTGCGGTCAAAGGGCTCCCGTCTTCCGTCTTTTTTGACCACCATGGGCCTGAACTCCTCAACCCTTTCATAGGTGGTGAAACGCTGGCCGCAGGATATGCACTCCCTGCGCCTCCTTATCGAACGGCCATCCCTGCCGAGCCTGGAATCTATGACCCTTGAATCAGAGGTGCTGCAAAATGGACATTTCATGAAATCAATCTTTGTTTGATGACATCTTGGCGGCTCCGGCAAGCTGAATGAGCTCAACACCCGCTTCTTCAAGCATACTGCGCGACATGCCGTCTGCATACCCCTCATCATAATAAATAGAAAGTATTCCGGCATTTATAAGCATTTTAGTACAGATTATGCAAGGGAGATTTGTGCAGTAAAGGATGGATCCGGCTACCGGGGTGCCGTAATAAGCCGCCTGAACTATGACATTCTGCTCGGCGTGCAAGGCCCGACACAACTCATGTCTCTGGCCTGAGGGAACCTTTAATTCGTCTCTTAGACACCCTATCTCAAGACAGTGTTTAAGCCCGCTTGGAGCGCCGTTATATCCGGTACTCAATATACGCCTGTCTTTTACGAGGACAGCGCCGACCTTTCTTCTAAGACACGTCGAGCGCCCGGAAACAAGCCTTGCTATTGATATGAAATAGGCATCCCAGGATGGTCTTGTATCTCTTTCCACGTATTAGTGTCGCCCATGTATTGTAATGTTTTCACAAACGCAATCTTCTAACGCCAACTCTCCATCAGCCCGCTGTATATGGGGAAGCGCTTACATAAGGCCGCGATCTTGAGCCGCACCTGCCGCACCAATCCCGAATCCGCAGGCCTCGAGAGCAATTCCGAGATATACCCGCCTACCTCCTTCATCTCTTCCGGACCCAACCCTCTCGTTGTAACGGCAGGGGTCCCGATGCGTATGCCGCTTGTTATCCTGGGAGGCTTGGTGTCAAACGGGATTGCGTTCTTGTTGACCGTTATCCCGGCTGATTCAAGGATATCTTCGGCCTCGGCCCCTGTCACCCCCTTGCTCGAAAGATCGACCAGTACGATGTGGTTGTCAGTGCCGCCGGATACAAGCCGGAAGCCATTATCAATCAGGACACCGGCAAGGGTGCTGGCATTTGCCACGATCCTCTGCTGATATGTCTTGAACCCGGCTCCGAGGGCCTCCTTAAATGCCACAGCCTTCGCGGCTATAACGTGCATGAGGGGGCCGCCCTGAATCCCGGGGAATATCTGGCTGTTGATAAGACGTCCATACTTTTCCGTCGATAAGATGAACCCGCCCCTCGGGCCACGTAACGTCTTATGGGTGGTTGAAGTCACAAAGTCCGCAAACGGCACAGGGGAAGGATGAATGCCGGCCGCCACCAGTCCGGCTATATGCGCCATGTCGGTCATCATATATGCGCCGACTTCGTCGGCAATGGCCTTAAACGCCGCAAAATCCAAGGTTCTCGGGTAGGCGCTCGCCCCGACGACTATAATCTTCGGCTTGTGCCCCCTGGCAAGCCTTTCAACCTGCTCCATGTCTATGGTCTCGGTCTCACGATTCACTCCGTAATGGACGATCTTGTAAAACCTTCCGGAAAAACTGACTGATGAACCATGGGAAAGATGCCCGCCGTGGGCGAGGTCCATGGAGAGAATGATATCTCCCGGCTGGAGTACGGCGAAATAAACAGCCATATTGGCCTGACTGCCTGAATGGGGCTGCACGTTCGCATACTCCGAACCAAAAAGCATGTTGAGCCTCTCTATCGCCAGGTCTTCAACCACGTCCATATTTTCGCAACCGCCGTAATATCTCTTTCCAGGGTACCCTTCGGCATATTTATTTATAAATACACTGCCCTCGGCCTCCATGACGGCCTCACTTGCAAGGTTCTCGGAGGCAATCATCTCAAGCTGCCCAACCTGTCGTTCCAACTCAGCCCTTATGGACTGAAATACCTCTGGATCAGTCTGTTTTAAGTGCCACACCTTAGTCTCTCCAATTAAACAGGTCTATCTATCATGGCCAACCTGCAGGCATGACGGCCGCCGGCAAAGGCGGTCGAAAGCCATATTTTTACCATTTCTTCGGCAATGGCCGGACCGAGCACCCTGCCACCCATGCAAAGTATATTCGCATCATTGTGCTCACGGCTGAGGCGGGCCGTATAAAGCTCATGACACAAGGCGGCCCTGATGCCAGGGGTCCTATTAGCCATTATGGACATGCCTATTCCGGTCCCGCAAATCAGTATCCCTCTTTCATATTCACCTGACGCAACAAGACCCACCACAATACGGCCTATCTCAGGGTAATTGACAGATTCTGTGGAATAACAGCCGACATCCTTTATCTCATGATCCAAGGACTGGACAGCGGCCTTTATCTGTCCTTTAAGTTCAAACCCGCCGTGATCAGAACCTATCGCTATCTTCATGGGCCTCATCCTTCATAGCGCCTGAATATAAGGACCGCATTGGTGCCGCCAAATCCAAAGGAATTGGACATCGCCACATTTACACTCTTGCGCCTGGCGATATTGGGGACATAATCCAGATCGCACTCAGGGTCAGGATTTTCATAGTTGACAGTAGGCGGGATAATGCCGTCTTCAATGGTCTTGATAGCGAAAACGGCCTCTATGCCGCCAGCGCCGCCCAATAGATGCCCTGTCATGGACTTGGTTGAACTTACCGGTATCTTTTTGGCCACTTCCTTAAAGACGGTCTTGATCGCCCTTGTTTCGCAGCTGTCATTGAGCTGGGTGCTGGTACCATGGGCGTTTATGTAATCTATGTCTTTATATGTAAGCCCTGCGTCATCAAGGGCCATCTGCATGCACCTTGCGGCGCCCTCGCCATCATCAGGGGGCGCTGTCATGTGATACGCATCTCCAGTAAGGCCGTAGCCAACTATCTCGGCGTGAACATCAGCCCCGCGTCTTAAGGCATGCCCAAGCTCTTCTATTACAAGTATACCGGCGCCCTCGCCTATTACAAACCCGTCGCGATCCCTCTCAAAAGGTCTTGACGCCTTTTCAGGCTCGCTGTTTCTGACCGACAGGGCCTTCAGCGATGCAAATCCGCTAAGGGCGAGCGGGGTTATGACCGACTCTGTGCCGCCGCAGATCATGGCATCGGCAGCGCCCCTCTGAATGGTCTTGAACGCCTCGCCGATTGCATGGGATCCGGCCGCACAGGCCGTACACAAAACCGTATTGGGGCCCTTTGCGCCAAAAATGATTGATATTTGGCCAGAGGCCATGTTCGGTATCGCCATGGGGATGAAAAACGGGCTGACCCTGTCCGGTCCTTTTTGCACCAAGACATCCCTATAGCGTTCGATGGTTCCAAGCCCTCCGAGACCGCAGCCGGTTATAACCCCGAGCCTTGGGGCAAGTGAGGACGAGACCTCTAAGGCGGCGTCATCCATGGCCATCTTTGTGCAGGCCAAGGCATAGGCCACAAATAAATCTATGCGCTTGGCAAGCTTTGGTGAAATAAAATCCGACGAATCAAACCCCTTGACCTCTCCGGCGATCTGGCAGTCATAACCGCTGACGTCAAAGCGTGTAACAGGACCTATCCCAGACCTTCCCGCTGTAAGATTCTCCCACCCAGGCAAGACCCCTATGCCAAGCGGGCTGATAAGACCCAAACCCGTCACTACAACGCGCCGCATCTGAATATCCGCCATATTCCCTTGAAATTAAACTATTTTTTTGAATTGTTCTTCACAAAGTCTATGGCGTTTTGCACGGTCTGCATCTTTTCGGCGTCTTCATCGGCGATCTCTATGCCGAATTCCTCCTCCATAGCCATGACCAGCTCGACAAGATCGAGAGAATCGGCGCCCAGATCATCCACAAATGAAGCGGATGGCACCACCTTCTCCTTGGCTACGCTCAGCTGGTTGGCTATGATATCAACCATTTTATTCTCTATTCCCATCTTTAGAGGCCTCCTGAATTTTATTTTCGAAAATTTTTCACCGCATTGGCTAATTTAATATTTTTTTGCAAATAAGTCTTTACTGCAACCGGCAAAATCATGTCTTAATTACAGATCAGCCCTCCATTCACATGAAGCACATGGCCTGTTATGTACGATGCGTCCTCCGAACCCAAAAAAGCGACCGCGGCGGCCACGTCCTCCGCCTTCCCCATTCTGCCCAAGGGTATCCGGGCAAGCAACTGCTCTTTTATCTTCTCTGAAAGCCCTGCGGTCATATCGGTCTCGATAAACCCGGGGGCCACGACATTGGCCGTTACACCGCGGGAGGCCACCTCCCTGGCGACAGACTTTGTAAGGCCTTCAAGCCCGGCCTTTGCCGCCGCATAATTGACTTGGCCGGCGTTTCCCATTGTGCCCACTACCGAACCTATGTTGACGATCCGCCCCCATCTTTGCTTCATCATGGCTGTAATGGCGGGCTGTATGCAGTTAAACACCCCCTTGAGGTTTACGGATATAACCCTGTCCCAGTCGTCCGGCTTCATGCGTGCGACAAGGGCGTCCCTTGTTATGCCGGCATTGTTGACAAGGATATGAAGCCCCCCGGCCTCGTTTATCAGCCCCTTTATAGCGCCTGAGGCGGCCGCTCCATCCGCCACATCGAAAGGCAGCAGCGAGGCCTTTCCGCCTGACGCCGCTATCTCGTCAGAAACCGCTCTCGCCAGCGACTCGGAACTGGCGTAATTTATAAACACATAGGCGCCAAGGAAGGCCAATTTTAAACATACCGCCCTGCCTATCCCTCTCGAACCGCCTGTCACCAAGGCGACCTTGCCATCAAGACCCTTTACACAACACATATCTAGACCACCCTGCCAGTCTTTTCCAGCCTTATCTGTCTTATGAGCTCGGGCAGTATCAGGCCTACATTTCCAACCAAACCATAAGTAGATAGGTCAAATATGGGGGCGTCGGGGTCTTTATTCACGGCGACTATGATTTCAGAGTCTTTTATCCCCGCCACATGTTGCACGGCCCCTGAAACGCCAAGGCCTATATAAAGCCTCGGGGATACCGTGACGCCTGACTGGCCGATCTGCAACCTTTCAGGCAGCCAGCCTTGATCAACGATAGGCCTCGTGCCGCCGACGGCCCCGCCCAAAAGCCCTGCAAGCTCTTTTACCAGGGCCATATCTTTTTCGTGCTCAACACCCCTGCCGGCCACGACTATCACCTTGGCCCCATAAAGCCGGCACTCGTCGCCGGCATCATCCTTCACCGATTCGACCACCCTTAACCTATGCTCAAGCCATTCCGCCTCCGGGCTTATACTTACGATCTCACCCTGTCTGGCTGGATCAGGCAGGACCTTTTTAAAGACATGCGGCCTTACCGTGGCCATCTGAGGCCTTCTAAGAGGGCATACGATAGTCGCAAAAAGGTTCCCGCCCCAGGCCGGTCTCGTCTGAAGCAACACTCTATCTTTTGGGTCTATGTCCAGATCCATGCAATCGGCGGTGAGCCCTGTCTCAAGGATGGTTGCAGCCCTCGGGATATAGGCCCTGCCCATTAAAGTGGCGCCGGCAAGTATGATCTCCGGCCTGTATTTAAGCGCAAGCCCAGCGAGCACGCCGCCGTAGGCCTCCTCGGTAAACGAGGCAAGCTCAGGGTGATCCACAACAAGCACCTGGTCCGCACCGTGACCTATAAGCTCTCCGGCAAGTCCATCAACATGATAACCAATCAACACGGCCGCAAGGGGCGCGCCAAGCTTATCTCCGAGCACCCTCGCCTTGGCGAGAAGTTCAAGGGTGACATCGGCCGCCCTTTCACCGGTGCGCTCGGCCGCCACCCATATCCCGCGCCAAGGGACCGGGGTTCCTGCTTGAAGGCCCTGTTCTTTGCCAGCATTATCGGACATAATCAGTCTCCAGACTAAAGCAGCCCCGCCTCTTTAAGCCGTCCTATCAAGGCCCTCACCTGTTCCTCAACTGTCCCTGAAAGCATCTCCTTTCTTGCGTTAAAGGCATGGACAGCGGTTGAAACGACCCTGGTCGGCGAGCCTTCGAACCCTATCTTTTTGAGATCGGCCTTGATATCGTTCGCGTTATAAATTGTGATGTCGGCCTTTTTGGCCCTCATTTTCCCTTTGAGTGAAGGCAGTCTCGGCGTATTCAACAACGGCGGAACAGTTACCAGAAAGGGTGGCTCGACCTCTACTACGTCGTAGCCAGAATCGGTCTCGCGCCTGAATCTGAATAGCCCTCCGTCATTCAAGACCGTTATTTCCTTTACGTATGCAACGCTTGGCAAACCAAGCCGCACGGCAAGACCAGGCCCCACTTGGGCGGTGTCGCCATCCATGGACTGCTTGCCACAGATCACAACGTCAAAACGCCCCAACATCTCGATGCCCTTGGCCAATATGTACGTGGTGGCAAGCGTGTCAGAGCCGGCAAAAGACCTGTCCGAAAGAAGGACCCCCTTATCGACGCCCATTGCAATCGTCTCTCTCAAGGCCTCGACAGCCTGCGGCGGCCCCATTGAAATAGCCGTGACCTCCCCGCCAAGGGCATCCTTGAGACTCAATCCGGCCTCAAGCGCATTAAGATCCACAGGGTTTATGACCGCGTCAACCCCTTCCCTTATAATGGTCCCCTTTTCAGCGTCAAACCTGACCGTCCTGGCGTCCGGGACCTGTTTTATACAGACAACGATATTGAGTGGCATCGGTGCTGTTAACAATCCTTAATGATCTGTTCTTTATTTATGGCCTGGCCTATTATGTTTCTCAGTATCTGGTTGGTGCCTTCGTATATCTGCAAGACCTTCGCATCCCGCATCATCTTTTCAACCGGGTAATCCTTCATGTAACCGTAGCCGCCGAGTATCTGGACCGCATCGGTCGTGATTTTCATGGCCGCATCGGTCGGAAAGAGCTTGGCCATGGCGGATACCTTGGCGAAATCCTTTGCGCCGGCGTCAATGGTCCTTGCCACCGCATAGACAAGGGCTCGCGAGGCCTCTATCTGTGTCGCCATATCCGCCAGCATGTGCTGTATAATCTGAAAGGATATAATCGGCTGACCGAACTGGATGCGTTCCTTTGCATATCTCGTGGCCTCGTTAAAGGCCGCATGAGCAAGCCCCACACCTATGGCGCCTATACCCGGACGGGCGAGATCCAGAGTCTTCATGGCGATTATAAAACCCTGGCCTCGTCTCCCAAGGATGCGTTCTTTTGGAATACGGCAGTCATTAAATATGAGCTCCCTTGTTGACGAGGCCCTAAGACCCATTTTGCGTTCCTTCTTGCCAAAACCGAAACCAGGGTCTCCCTTCTCCACAATAAAGGCCGTAGCCCCGCGCGCACCTTTGTTTCTGTCGGTAAGGGCCACTATAGTATAGACATCCGCCTCGCCGCCGCTTGTAATCCACTGCTTGGCACCGTTTATCACCCAGGAATCACCATCTTCAACCGCAGTTGTCTGGATGGCGGCCGCGTCACTTCCAGCGTTCGCCTCCGTGAGCCCAAAGGCTGTAAAACGTCTGCCCGATGCTATATCTGGAAGATACAACCTTTTCTGCTCTTCGGAGCCATAAAGCAATATTGGATAGCCGCCAAGGGCGCTGGCCGCGTATGTTGTGGTCACCGCTATGCAGCCATATGCAAGCGCCTCGAGGGCAAGACACATCTCAAAGCAGCCCTTGCCCAGCCCGCCGTATTCCTCGGGTATATAAAGACCGAAGAGGTCCGCCTTGGCAAGCTCTTTCATGATATCCCATGGAAACTCCTCTTTTTCATCCAGTTCGGCGCGCACGGGAATAATCTTCTCCTTGGATATCCTGAGGGCCAAATCCACAATCATCTGTTGCTCTTCGGTAAGAAGGTAATCAACATGGGCCATAAACAAATCCTCTCCTGATAAAGTGATTGAATCTCTTTAGAAAAACAGGCTCCCTGATCCTGTTACCACCGCATGGCCAGCGCCCCCCAGGTAAAGCCTCCCCCGAAAGCCACCATCAAAAGCCTCATCCCGGGCTTTAAGAGTCCGGAACGGTTCGCCTCATCAAGGGCTATCGGGATGCTTGCCGCCGAGGTATTACCATATTTGTTGATATTGATAAAGACCTTATCTTCCGAAAGCCCAAGCCTTTCCCTGAGAAAATCAAGTATCCGTATGTTGGCCTGATGCGCCAGCAAAAGGTCTATCTGGTCTGTGGTCCAATTATTGGCGCTGAGGGCCTCCCAGGCCACCGCCTCCAGGGCCTTGACGGCATATTTGAACACTTCCTTGCCCTGCATCTGGATATACTGCCACCCAAGACCGAGCATCTCGGCGGTTACGGGCTGGGCCGTGCCAAGACCCTTGATGGTAAGAAGCCCGCCGAGGGACCCGTCCGCATGAAGATGAGTTGAAAGTATGCCCCTGTCCTCCCTTACGCCGGTCACAACAGCCGCGCCCGCGCCGTCGCCGAACAGGACGCAGGTTGTTCTGTCAGACCAGTTGGTGCGCCGCGACAGAACTTCGCTTCCAACGACCAATATCTTCATCTTGCGATTGTCGCGTATAAACTTGTCTGCTATCGACAGGCCATAAATAAAACCCGAACAGGTGGCCGAAAGATCAAAGGCCCCGGCTTTTTTTGCGCCGAGTTCCTTCTGCACAAGACAGGCCACTGACGGCATGGGCATATCGGGCGTAAATGTGCCGACTATTATTAGGTCCAAGTCATCCGGACGGATCCTGGCCATTTCAATGGCCTTTTTCGCAGCCCTTGCGGCAAGAAAGGAGTTCGTCTCTCCCTCGCCTATCAAATATCTCTGCTCTATGCCCGTTCTTGTCCTGATCCACTCGTCGCTCGTCTCAACGACGGCCTCAAGGTCCTTGTTTGTGACGAGGCGGCATGGAAGGGCCGAGCCGGTTCCTATGATTACGGTCCTGTTAGGCATCGTCAGGTGGCCGCGCTGGACAGTCTTACGGCGTCCTGCTTCAAGGCCTCGGCGATCTGTCCGGCAAGATCGGCCCTTGCAAGCTCATGGGCGACGGATACGGCGTTTTTCACGGCCCTGGGGCCTGAACGTCCATGGCATATTATGGCGACTCCATTTACGCCCAAAAGAGGCGCTCCGCCATATTCCGAATAATCCACCTTTTTCTTGAATCTGTGAAATGCCGACCACGCAAGCCTATAGCCAATCTTAGCCATCAGACTCCTCTTTATCTCCGTCTTTAACATGGTGAGCACCGATTCCGCCAGACCCTCGCTCAGCTTAAGGCAGATATTGCCCACAAAACCGTCGCATACAATGACGTCGACATCACCCTTGAATATATCCCTTCCCTCGACATTTCCCAGAAAATTAAGTTCGCTTGCGGCCAAAAGGTCATAAGCGCGTTTCACCTGGAGGTTTCCCTTTGAATATTCCTCGCCGATGCTCAAAAGCCCGACCCTTGGTCTCGGATTGTCTATGATCCTCTTTGCGAAAATGGAGCCCATTATGCCGAACTGCAATAAATGATGAGGTCTGCAATCAACGTTGGCTCCGACGTCGATCATGACCACAGGATCTTTCAATGTAGGCATTATGGTCGCGATGGCAGGGCGAACGCTGTTTATCCTGTCAAGGGCCACGATGGCCGTCGCCAGGGTCGCACCCGAGTTGCCGGCGCTCACTACCGCGTGGGCGATTCCCTTGTTGACCAGCTCAAAGGCCACCCTTATGGTGGAGTCTTTTTTGTGCCGCAGCGATTCGGCCGGAGACTCCTCCATATCGACAACCTGAGAGGCGGGATAGATATCTATAGGAAGACCGCCCCCGTCATAATGCTCGACATAGCCCGCAAGCACGTCTTCACGGCCCACCAGCGTAATGGCTATGCCTTTTTCCCTGGCGGCCGCCACAGCCCCCTCAACCAAGACCTCGGGACCGTGGTCGCCACCCATGGCGTCAACCGCAACCCTCATATATTACGAAACGTCTTCCTTCTGATTAAAGACCTTGCCTTTATAGGTTCCACATTGCGGGCATATCCTGTGAGGCATTTTAGGCTCGGTGCATTGAGGACACGCTGAAAGATTGGGAATGCTCAATGAATCATGCGAGCGGCGGCTGCCCCTGCGCGCCCTTGATGGTTTTGTCTTTGGGATACCCATTAGTAATCACCTCCAAATAAAATAATTTTACAATGACAATCCAGGCGTCATGCCTTAAGGCCCCTCAAAACGGAAAACGGCCCATTGTCCATATCCTTTTTGCAACGGCACAATTCATCATTGAGATCGGCCCCGCAACCAGGGCACATGCCCTTGCACTCTTCGTTGCATACATGACGCATCGGTATCTGAAGCAAAATCTGCTCTTTCAAGATATCTCCTATAGGCGCCTCTTTGCCGTTATAGGTCAAAACCTCGGCATCCGCCCTATTGGCCGCGTCGAACCCCTCTTTCTCGGCGGAACCTGGGACCAACAGATATGCAAATGGCGCCTTAACCTCGAAGGGATATATTTTAAGGCAACGGTCACACGTCAAATTCATCATGACATCAATGGAACCTTTGACATAAATAAAATCATCGACCCTGTTGAGGCATGCATTCACCCTCAAAACCCGCCCGGGGTCAGGACCATCTATTATCCCTGCCAACAAACCCGGGGCATCGTCATACGAAAGACACAACCCCTCGTCAGGGATGTCCTCTACTGGTATATGATACCTAAAATTTGCGCTGGCTTCCATCTAGACAGTGGTTCAAAACAATTTGCACCTGTGTTTTCAATAAACTATTAACTATATATGTTGGCGGATTCTTGTCAAGGACGAGCCCCCCTATGGGCTGTTTAACCTGGCCACGACTATGCCTAGCTCATATAAAAGATACAACGGTACGCCCATAAGTGTCATATTGAACATATCGGGAGTGGGCGTCAAGACGGCGGCTATTATGGCAATCAGTAAGATCGCATAACGCCTGTGCCTTACAAAGACCTTATGGCTGCATATGTTCAAACGGCAAAGAACCGTCATTAAGAGCGGCAGCTCGAAGACAACGCCGAAGCCCAGCATGAATATGCCGGCAAAATCAACGAAACGCCCGACCGATATGACAGGGGTCAGGTGACTTGTCTGATAGCCCAGCAGGAATTTTACACCAAAGGGCAGTGTTACAAAAAAACAAAACGCCGCCCCCATATAAAAAAGGATCAGTGCGCTGAATGCAAAAAGCAGAGAAAACCTCCTGGTGACGCCGAAAACCGCCTCAAGCCCTTGAGACACCCGAATGGACACAAAAGGTGCCATCAAGGCCAGCGCGGCTATGCTCGAAAGCTTCAAAAGCGCTACCACCGGTTCCATAACCCCGAAAAAGGCAAGACGCTGGCTGCCCAAGTGGACCTGTAGGACGGCCAGGATGCGCGGCGAAAACCAGTACAAGATAAAAGTGAGCGATACGAATCCCAAGGCTGTTTCAATGACAAAACGCCGCAGAAACATAAGAAACCTTGCGAGGTCTCTGGCCAATGAAGGCCCTTCAAGAGGGGTGCGGCCCAAAACCTCTTTCATATTTTCCTGTCGTGTGGCATCGGCTGAAATAATTTTGTCTAAAAAACAGGCCTAATCAGAGATTGCTGCGGATATAGTCCACTGCATTGCGGAAAATGGCGATACCTGCGCCTTCGTCAGGGAGGTTGAGCCTGGTCCATCTCGGATGGTTCGTCCTGTGATTGAACGCCTCGGGGTGCGGCATAAGGCCGAAGATACGCCCGGCAGGATCACACACCCCCGCAATCGCAAGTTCAGATCCATTTGGGTTATACGGATAATCCTGAGTGGGTTCATTTGTCACGGACGACACATATTGAAGCGCGACAAGCCCTTCATTCATGAGCCTGTCGCTTACAGAGGGGTTGAGGGTCACAAATTTGCCCTCGCCGTGTCTGACGGGAAGCTCCAGCACATCCAGACCCTTTGTGAATATACATGGGCTTTTCTTCACCACCCTGCACGTAACCCAGCGGTCTTCAAACCTGCCCGAGTCGTTATATGTAAGACTTGTAAGCCTCTCTTCATAATCGCCATCGAGACCAGGCAGAAGCCCTGCCTTGACCATAAGCTGAAAACCATTACAGACGCCCAGGACAAGCCCGCCCCTCTCGACGAAGCGCAGGAACTGGTCCATAACCCGCTCTCCGGTCCCCCTCACCTTCGCATATTTGAGCCGGTGCGCGCCGACTTGCGCCGCGCCAAGGTTGTCGCCATCAAGAAACCCGCCCGGCAGGTTCAAAAAATGATAATCATCTAAACGGACGACACCATCAAAAAGATCACTCAAGTGGACAATATCGACCTGGTCCGCGCCGGCGATATTGCAGGCGTGGGCCATCTCCCTTTCGCAATTGGTCCCGTAACCGGTGACCACAATCACTTTCACCTTAGCCGCCATTTGCATCCCAATCCTTAATCGTTATAAAATTTTTGAAGGCCGCGCATCTTGCCGACGGTTCATAATTGCATCTTTTTTTGTTATATTACAAGATCATTATCTCTTACAACAAAAACCTCTCTTTGGCCATCACGGAGGCAGTCCATATGGATACTGGCGGCAAAAAAGATCTCATAAAAGTAATAACCACCACTGAAAACGAAGAGGACGCGAGACGAATAGCCAAGGACCTGGTTGAGAAACGTCTTTGCGCCTGCGCCCAGGTAAGCGGGCCGATAACGAGCTATTATTGGTGGGACGGCGCCGTTCAGTCCTCGACGGAATGGCAATGCGCGGCAAAGGCCCCTGCCCAAAACTACAAAGATATCGAACGGGCGATCTTAAAAATACATCCCTATAAACTCCCCCAAATCATAGCCATCCCAATAATAGAAACACTTTCAGACTACAAGGACTGGATCATGGAGGCCACCAAAAAACCCTTTGAGTTTTGATCTGAAAAGAGGCGGGCACCTTCTTATAAAGAGAAGCGGGGCCAGATACTATGTCGAGATAAAGGATGGCCCGCTTGTAAGCAGACACAG
>JAJYLJ010000001.1:32449-67964 GCA_021787835.1 Deltaproteobacteria bacterium
AAAGAGGCCTATGCAGACTGCGACTACGACACCATACTCGTAAAGGTGGAACAGACCGGAGGGGCGGCGTGCCATACCGGATTTAAAAGCTGCTTCCATAATAAAGTCAGAGATGGCGGCCTTGTAACGGCCGGAGAGCCTGTCTTTGACCCAAAGGAGAGATACGGAAAGTGAACATACTGAAACTCGGCATACCCAAGGGTAGCCTCGAAAAGGCAACTATCGAACTTTTCGCCAAGTCCGGCTGGAGGATAGACGTCCACAACAGGAGCTATTTCCCCGACATAGACGACCCAGAGATATCGTGCAGCATATGTAGGGCGCAGGAGATGTCGCGTTATGTGGAGCAAGGGGTCATAGATGTCGGCATTACCGGCAAGGACTGGATACTTGAAAACAACTCAGAAGTCGTGGCCGTGACCGATCTCATCTATTCAAAGGTCAGCAAACGCCCTGCCAGATGGATACTGGCGGTTGCAGCCGGCGCCCCATACAAATCCATAGCCGACCTGGAAGGCAAAAAGATAGCCACCGAGCTTGTCAACTTCACCAGACGTTATTTCGCCGAACACAAGATAAATGTACAGGTGGAATTTTCCTGGGGGGCGACCGAGGCCAAGGTTGTCTCCGGGCTTGCCGACGCCATAGTCGAGGTGACCGAAACAGGAAGCACGATCAGGGCCCATGGCCTTGTCATAATAGCAGACCTGATGGAATCAAACCCTCAACTCATATGCAACAAACTTTCATGGGAAGACCCTTGGAAACGTAAAAAGATAGAACAGATCTCCATGCTTCTTAAAGGTGCGCTCCGGGCCGACAGGCTTGTGGGGCTGAAAATGAATGTGCCCGCTGGCAGCATAAAACCGGTCATGGAAATATTGCCAAGCCTCAATGCCCCGACGGTGTCCCCGCTCTATGACCAGAACTGGTGCTCGGTTGAGACGGTCATAGACGAGGCCGAGGTAAGACAGCTCATCCCAAGGCTTAAGGACGCCGGGGTGGAGGGGATCATCGAATACTCCCTCAACAAGGTAATATGAGCCTTGACGTTTAACCATATAACCAGCATCGATTTTGTAACAAGCGCCTATAAAACATCCGGATTCCCTGAGGGCAGCCATCCTGAAATAGCCTTCGCAGGCCGCTCAAACGTCGGGAAATCATCTCTTATAAACGCCCTGCTGTCAAGACGCAGCCTGGTGAAGGTAAGCTCGCGCCCAGGACTTACGCAGTCCATAAATTTTTTTCTTGTAAACAAGAACATATTCTTTGTGGACCTGCCAGGCTATGGATTTGCAAAGGCGCCAAAAGAGGTGACGGCCAAATGGAAGACACTGATCGAGGGGTATTTTCAGACAAAAAGGGACTTAAGAAGCGTTGTTTGCATCTTTGACATAAGACGCCTTCCAGACCAGATGGATGCAGGCCTTCTGGAATACCTGCACAACCTAAAGATCAATACCTTGATAGCGCTCAACAAGGCCGACAAGCTGTCTCAACCCAAGAGGGCCGCTCAAGTCAAGGCGATCACCAGCCTTCTCCCCCATCTGGCGGCAGAGCCTTTCTTGGTATCGGCGCGCACCGGAGAAGGGATTATGATGGTAATGGGCAGACTCATGCGCTCAATTCAGCCATGATCGGCGGGTGTTTCTTGCGGCACTTGTTTATCTTTTAGTTTTATTGGCG
Organism: Deltaproteobacteria bacterium; assembly: GCA_021787835.1. GTDB lineage: Bacteria > Desulfobacterota > Dissulfuribacteria > Dissulfuribacterales > Sh68 > JAJYLJ01. The sequence continues at coordinate 34,139 of JAJYLJ010000001.1, forward strand.
CTGTCTGTGCCTTTTTTGGATCGGGACCCGATCTCACAGGATTGCGATGCTCAGGTTGGGACCCCAAGCCTTGGAAGCAGCCAGCGATTGACCGCAAACCACGCGATAACTATGAAAATGAACCAAAGGATGTCTTCCATGTAACTTACCTAACTATTAGGGAATATGCCCGAGGAATTATATGCATTACAAACCTTTCTTTTCTCCAGGGGACACTTAACTATATTCCAGCATGCCATATACTGCAAGAGTCTCTTGAGCCCTGCAATGCTGACCCCGTGGTCATGTATCATGGACCTCAAACACATTATCCACTGGATGTCATTCAACGAATAATAACGCCTCTGGCCCTTGCGAAAAGGCTTGATCAACTTTTCATTTTCATAGATCCGAAGGGTCCGCGGATGTATTTCAAGCATTACAGCCGCAACACCAATGGAGAAAACCGACTTATCGGGGTCAACATTGTTAACCGGCTGCCATAACAACCCGGCTTCGTCAGGGACAAATCCCGCGCCGGTGCGCCCATCTTCCTTTTGTATATCTACCGCAATGATAGGTGCCATTGGTGTCATATCCTTTCTGCTATCTAATATCTAAGCCTGCGCGACCCTTCTCTATGCCGGATATGCGAAGGGGCCGCGCACCCTCCGCATATCCTTAAGCCTACGGTCCGATCTTTTAATTTAATGATGCGCCGTGTGACGGAATACCTTGCCAAACAACCTTTCGCCGACCAGGAAACCGGCAAATGCCAAACCAATGCCGCCCAACACAACCATAAGCTCGCCAGCGGATGGGCCATATCCAAGATAGTTCGGCAGGTTATTCCACCCGTAAAAAACAGGTACCTGGTGGCCCGCCACAACAAGGTCATACCTCTGGAAAAAACCGCCCACAAGGACCATGAGGGATGCTGCCGACATGGCGGCAATGCTTTTCATGCGGGTGAAAACCAATACCGCCATCGGGATAACCATGCCTACAGCCACCTCGAAGAGCCAAAAATTGGTTGCAAGCGGCCCCTTCAACAGATGATCCGAGGCAATCATCCCTAGTTCAGACCCGCCCGTATACAATGAAACAAACCTCCACACCGTGGCGACAGCCAGGAGGAAAATGGTCAGCAGAAGTATCTTGCCGGCGCTTACAAGGCCTGCCATGGTGCCTGCATCCACTTCCTCACCCTTTAATTTATAGGATATGTGGGTGAAAAATATTATTGCGGCTGCGCCAGACATCACCGCCGCGCACAGAAAATACACCGGCAACTGCGCGCCATACCAGAATGGACGGGCCGCAAGCGTGGCGAATACGGCCCCTAGGTTTGTGTTCGCTCCGACTTCAGACAAGGCGCCTACCGAACCTATAGCTAGGGCTATGCCGAATCTGCCGGTAAGTATCGCAAGAAATTCGACCAGCATGCAGCCCACCGCCAGGCCATAGAGGGTACCCATCCACCAGATATTGGATGTAAGATTCGGAGAAATAACATTATAAACGAGCATGCGCCACGGGCTCTCAAGCTCAAGACCTATCACTGAAAAAGCGGCCAGTATCGTCACGATGGAAAGAAACACCGCCCGGTTGCCGAGAGGGGCTATGGGCGTCCCGCCAAATGCGTGGCCGATCGCGGCCAAAAGGCACAGCCCTGTGGATGTAATGGCGAAAAAGGCATAGGTGGAGATCAGTATGCCCCACGGGACCTCCCTTGTCACCGCATAGAGCTTATCGTGCCCCACAAAAAAACCAGCAACCCCGGTTCCAAGCCCTGCCGCCATAAATAATAGCGATAAGAGAGCTAACTTGTTGACCGCCGGCCCGGCCATTCTTGGTTCGGCCAACGCTCCAATAGATACATTCGCGTCCATTTTAGTGTCCTCCTTGATTTAAGTTATATTTTTAAATGCCGTTCTATTCGCAAGATTTAAACGGTTCATCTATTTCATTATCATAGTTATCTTTTGCAAGTGATATTACTCCGAATAAAACAGCTAAAGCTGAAAATGGACCAAGCATGAGAAATAAAATAAATGATGTAGTAAACCAAAAAGCTTCACTAAGTCTGAAGTCATCATCTTTACTTCTTGATCTAGATTCATCCTTTCTGTACAAATTTATCTTTTGAGCTAATAATGTTAGAGTTATCATTGTCTGCTCCTTTCATATATTTCATATAATAATTTGTCCACATCCCTATCAATACGCAGCAAAACAACAGTGTTGGTCCAATAGATGATTGACTAAATATTGCAGATGAAAACATACCAATCAATGCACATATAAATAATGATTTTAAATTAGTCATTGCCTGTTTCCTCACTACTATTTATATAGATGCTATATATTCGCAAGTTATATAGTGCAAATTAAATGCCATGATATTAAACTTATCATCAAGCAAGGGATTTTATAGATGATTTTGTTGTTAAAATAAGCTGTTAGTTATTACTAAAGAATTTTAATAAATTAATTTGATATTAAGATTATCAATAAAAATATAAAAATTAGACGCATAATGCGCTCTGATTTAAAATAACTAATACTTAATTTGCGCCTGTTTTTTTATTTATTGCCATAAAAAACCACTCGAGAATTTCTGTCTCGAAATATTTATCCAGGATCCAGAACCAGTTTTTTGAAAATGAAAGATATCCCTTGAACAGGCCGCCAGAAAATTATTGTTTGAGTGTGTTTAATGCAGGAATTATAAAAAAGGTGCAAAGAAACAAAAAAATATCTTTTTAAATCATGTAATATTTTAATTTTATGAATTAATTAAGGATTATTGCGAGCAAGGCAAAATTCGATCAAGAATATTGACAATTTTAATATTCAATATTAAAGAAATTAATAAGTATAAGTTTTTGAAAAATTAAAAATATAAAGATGATAAAAACAAGGGCCAAAAAACAAAATATATTGCCTGATGCGCAAACGCCCGTATACCCCATAGGGGTTGCGGCCCGTATGATAGGCGTACATCCAAGAACGCTTCGCATCTATGAGGCCGAGGGTCTCTTTAGGCCCCAATACAGCGGAGCACGGAGGCTATATTCTCAAAATGACATTCAATGGATTACATGCCTGCGGACGCTGATCCATGAAGACGGCATAAGCATACCCGGCATAAGGCGTCTTTTGGATGTCATGCCCTGCTGGGAAGTGGCCGGGTGCCCGCCCGACATACACGAGACATGCGAGGCGAAGGTTGACTTTTCCATGAATCATTCATCTTCCGGAATATCGAGGCCATAACGCTGTATCTTGCGCCTCAAGGTGTCCTTTGATATACCAAGTTCCCTGCACGTGGCAAGACGCCGCCAGTTATTGTGCTCAAGCGCCCCGATAATCGCAAGCTTTTCTATCTCATCGAGGCTGACGGATTTATTCAACCCTAAGACCGCGGGTTCGTCCCCCGTCATTTTTTGAGAAAACGGCTCCGGCAGGTGCTCAGGCTGGATAAGCCCGTCGTGGCACAAAATAAATGCGTATTCGATTATATTCTCAAGCTCGCGTATATTGCCCGGGAAATCATACTGCATAAGCTTCCCGAGCGCATCCTGGGATATGCCCGTTATCGCCTTGCCCTGCTGTGCGTCAAACTTGCCTATGAAGTGTTCAACCAATAAAGGTATGTCTTCCTTGCGCTCTCTAAGGGGCGGAAGCTGTATCTTTACGACATTCAGACGATAATAGAGATCCTCCCTGAATCTGCCGTCCTTTACAAGAGTCTCGATATTACGGTTGGTGGCGGCAAGTATCCTCACATCGGCCTGAACAGACCTGTTGGAGCCCAAAGGTTCATAGACCCTGCCCTGAATCACCCTTAGCAGCTTGACCTGCAGGGCCTGGGATATATCCCCTATCTCATCCAGGAACATGGTCCCCTTCTCGGCTGCCGCAAAACGGCCCTGCCTATCTTTCTTTGCATCCGTAAAGGCCCCTGCCTTATAACCAAAGAGTTCGGATTCAAGAAGCGTATCAGGAAGCGCCCCACAGTTCACGGCCACAAACGGCCCTTTCATGCGCCGGCTGAAATTGTGAATCGCCCTCGCCACAAGCTCCTTGCCTGTCCCGCTTTCGCCCAGTATGAGCACGTTGCTTTCACTTCTTGCTATGTCAGGCAGAATATCGAATATGCGTTTCATTACGTTGCTTTTGCTTATTATGTCGCCGAATGTATATCTTTTTGTAAGCTCCTTTCGAAGCGTCATAATAGCGCTTATGTCCCTGAATGTCTCGACGCCGCCTACCACGTCTCCATTGTTGTCCAGGAGCGGGGCGGCGCTTATGCTTATTGGGATCCTTTTCCCGTCCGAACGCCTAATAAAGACCGATTTATTCGATGTCTGGATCTTTGTGGTTATACTTCGCGCAAGCACGCAATTCTCTCCACAGATACTTGACTGAAATATGTCATGACATTGCTTGCCAATGGCCTCGGCCTCGGGATAACCTGTGATATGCTCTGCCGCCCGGTTAAACGATGTAATCCGCCAGTCCTTGTCCACTGTAAATACGCCGTCGGCTATGCTGTTAAGGATCAATTTCCGTTCTATTTCAGAGGTGATGTCCCTGAATGTCTCGACGCCGCCTATCACGTCTCCGTTGTTGTCCAGGAGCGGGGCGGCGCTTATGCTTATGGGCACGCTGCGTCCGTCCCGCCTCTTTATAAAAATGGTTTCATTGATTATGGGCCTTCGCATCTCGATGCTTTTGGCCAGGATACATCCGCCCTGGCATGTATCCGCGCTGAACATATAGCATTGCGATATCTGTCCGAGCGCCTTTTGGATATATCCGGATGCGCAAACATTGGAATGAAATACCTCGCTGCATATATTCCCGATTGCCTCATTCCTTGACCAGCCGGTAATTTTTTCGGCCGAGAGATTAAAAGAGGTGATGCGCCAGTCCTTGTCCACGGTGAATACGCCGTCGGCTATGCTGTCAAGAAGCAACTCCGAGATGACGCTTTCATCCGAGGCATTTCTTATGAGCGCCACGGCGCCGTCGAAGCCCCCGGTCTCATTGAAGCATGGAAGAATGGTCATAAATATATCATGCTCTTTGCCGTTAGAGACATCCGCCGACAAGACGCAGGGGCAGTTGTGGAATATGCGGCCAGCCTCAAGGGCCTCGCATAGATGGAATTCGGACTCGACAAATTTCCCCATGAATATTGACTGCAAGTCAACGCCTATTAAATCTTCAAACTTAAGGCCAGTGAGCCTCTTTGCAGCCTCGTTGAAGTAGATGATCTTGCACTTGGCGCTTAAAATAAACAAGGCGTCGGTTGTTGACCCTGCCTTCAGACATTGTGACCGCTCTTTATGATCTTCCATTAATGTTTACTCTTGGATTAAATTTCCCAATAAAGTTTATTTTCAAATATACAGGAAAATTTTAAATTATGTCTTCATAATTAAATATTGATTCGGATCTTTCAAGTATTGATGATATAAGGCCCGTGGCGGGCTCAAACAAAAAACACTCTCAAAAACCCAAAAAACTATGGTCCGCATAAATGAAATTGACGGAACTGCTATCAAAAATAGAGGGGCATAAAAAAATTCTCAAACTGGCCGGTCTCCGCGGAAACGTGCAATCATGGCTCATCGCGAGGCTGGCTAGGGGCCTTGAGCGCCCTATCGTGTTGATTACGGACGGGCCGGAAAGGGCCGGGAGGGCAGGCTCTGATCTTTCTTTTTTTACTGACGCCCCAATACTTATATATCAGCGCCACGACTCTCCGCCTTTTACTCCCATAGTCCCTTCTCATGAAACAATGGCGGAGCGCGTCTCAACACTGTACCGGATGACGGCACTCGGCGGCCCGTATATTGCCGTGGTCCCGATACAGGCCCTCTTAGAGTTTACAATCCAGAGGGATGTGCTCATGAAATACCCGGAATACATAGAAGAGGGGGAAAGGACGGACAGGGATGCCCTGATCTCATGGCTCATAAAAACAGGTTATGATCGGACGTCCAGCGTGAGATCACGCGGTGAATTCAATGTGCGGGGCGGCATACTCGATGTCTTTCCGCCATCCACGGCATACCCTGTAAGAATAGATTTCTTTGGGGACACGGTTGAAGAGATGCGCCTTTTTGATCCTGCCTCTCAACGCTCGGTTGACAAAATCAAGGACCTGACGCTCCTGCCGGCCGGGGAGATAATATTTGACGAAGATATTGCGGACAACGCACAAAAAGAGATCTTAAGGCGCGCCAAGGACTTTGACTGGTCCTCCAAAAGGCTTAACGAGACACTTCACCAGATTGAATCAAAGAGACTTGGCGAGGGTCTGCTCACTCTAATGCCGCTATTTTACCGGCCGCCTTCATCCATTAGAGACTATATACGCCAGGACAGTCTGCTGGCGCTCGAAGAACCCGATGCGCTCATGCGCAGCCTCGAGGCCTTCACCAAAGATGCACGGGAAGGCTATGAGATAGCGCTAAGAGACATGAAGGTCTTGAGCCCGTTAAAGGAACTCGTCGTCCCGGAGGAGACCATAAAGGCATGGATAAGAGACCGGGCCGGCCTCATCTTGAGCGGCATGGATATAGAACCGCACTACAGCGAACGCCCGTTTGGAATCCATCCTTCAGACATCGAGACGATGACGTTCGAGACATTGATACCGGATCTTCCGCCTGTAATAAAAAACGCAAAAAAAGGGGGGGATCTGCTCGGGCCTGTGTTTGAAAGGCTTAAGTCGTGGGTTGACAATGGATCAAGGGTGATCATATCCACACCCGGCGAAAGGCGTGGGAAAAAACTGCTCGAACTCTTCAGTCTCTATGACTGGATGGCGGATTTCGGCTCAACACCAATAAAAGAAGCCCCTGTCATCGAAGACCATGCAGGGGCCGGGCTTGAAATATACTGTGGAGGCCTTTCCTCGGGTTTTTCACTTCCATCATATTCCCTCGTGGTTATAACAGAGGATGAAATCATCGGGTCGATGGCGCATTCAAGGGAGCCGTCCAGAAAAAAGAAAAGGACGAAATTCGAAGAGATAGCCTTTGAGGAGCTTAGGCCCGGCGACTTCGTGGTCCACAGGGACCACGGCATCGGAATATATAAAGGGCTTGTAAGACTGACGGCGGCCGGCGTGCCAGGCGAATATCTCCATCTTGAATACAGGGATCAGGACAAGCTCTATCTGCCGGTTGACCGCCTTGAGCTCATTCAACACTATGCAGGGATAGAAGGTAAGGAGCCAAGGCTTGACAGGCTCTGCGGCTCAACATGGCAACTCGTGAAACAAAAGGTGAAAAAGGCCGTTCATGAAGTCGCCCACGAGCTTGTCGAGCTCTACGCCGAGAGAATGGTCAGGAATGGTCACGCCTTTTCGCCTCCGGATGCAATCTTCAGGCAATTCGAGGCCTCTTTCCCGCATGAAGAGACCGACGACCAGGCCGCATCCGTGGAAGAAATAATTTCTGACATGGAAAAACCAAGACCAATGGACAGACTCCTGTGCGGAGACGTCGGCTACGGCAAAACCGAGGTCGCCATGAGGGCAGCCTTCAAGGCCGCGGAAGATGGTAAGCAGACGGCGGTCCTGGTCCCGACTACACTTCTTGCCGAACAGCACGAAAGGACGTTCAGGCAGAGATTCTCGAAATTCCCGGTGGACATAGCTGCGCTTAGCAGGCTTAAGTCTAGACAGGATCAAAAAGAGATACTGAAAAAGACCGAAGAGGGCGCGATAGACATACTGATAGGCACACACAGGCTTCTGCACTCCGATGTGCGCTTTAAGGACCTCGGCCTCCTTATAATAGACGAGGAACACCGTTTCGGCGTAAGGCACAAGGAACGCCTGAAAAGACTTAAACAGACTGTGGACTGCCTGACCCTGACCGCGACGCCCATCCCAAGGACGCTCCAGCTTTCCCTCCTCGGGCTGAGGGATATGTCGGTCATAAACACGCCCCCTGGGGAACGCCTGCCGGTGAAGACCTATCTTGCGGAATTTGATGAGTCACTAATCAGAGATGCCATAAACAGGGAAATCAACAGAAACGGACAGGTGTTCTTTGTTCATAACAAGGTGAAGGGGATAGAGCGGATCGCAGACCACATCAGGAGGCTTGTCCCGGGGGCGCGGGTAGAAACGGCCCACGGCCAGATGGACGCAGAGGCCCTTGAAGACATCATGATCCGCTTCGTGAGGGGAGAAATAGACTGTCTGGCCTGCACCACCATAATTGAATCAGGCATAGACATACCCTCGGCCAACACCATGATAATCGACAGGGCCGATTCCCTTGGGATAGCCGATCTTTATCAACTCAGGGGGAGGGTCGGAAGATCGAATGAACAGGCATACTGCTATCTTATGGTCCCGCGCATAGGGGATCTCGCGCAAGAACCGGCCAAAAGACTCAAGGCCGTCATGGACGCCACCACATCGGGCGGCGGTTTCAGGCTGGCCATGGAAGACCTAAGATTAAGGGGCGCCGGAAACATCGTAGGCGTTTCCCAGTCCGGCCATATTGAAGACGTGGGTCACGAGCTCTATCTCGATCTCCTGCAATCAGCCGTCGAAGAGATAAAGGGCGAACCTGTCAAGGAGATGATAGACCCTGAGGTCAATCTGGGCGTACCTGCGTTTATCCCTGAAGACTATGTCCCTGACGTCGAAGAACGGCTGAGGCTCTACAGGCGGCTTTCAAGGCTTGAAAATGACTCGGAGTCCGCGGAATTTTCCAGCGAACTGGAGGACCGCTTCGGACAATGCCCTGCCGAGGTCCTGTCAATCCTCGAGGTCATGGCCATAAAACGCATCCTCAAGGCCGTAAACTGCATCCGGCTGGACAGGGGGGCACGAAGCGACGGCGCCGATGAAACCTTGATACTGGCCTTCGGACCGGAAGGACCTCCAAATACGGGAAAACTCATCGAAAAAATAAATAAAAATAACCGCCTAAAGGCATTGCCGGATGGGAGGCTGCTTCTGAAATTCAAAAAAAATCAAGCCAAGCCAAGCCCGCTCGAAGACATAAGGCATCGACTAACGGAAATTCTGGCGGCACCTGCCGGTAATTAAAATCTTGCCAAAGACCTGGGCATAGTTTAATTTTTCGGAATATGTTAGGTTATTATTATATGATCTGCGTGGCAGCTCAATAACTTTGCCGCAATAACTGACTATGGACGAACAAGATAACCATAACAATCTTGAGGGACCGATCATCAGATACGAAGATGGCAAAAAAAAGACATCTTCCACCCGCATTCCGTCTCAAAAAGACCTGGAAAAAGAGATAGGCGAATATCTCTCGAATAAATACGGAGGCAAGGTCAAGGTAATATCGCACATGCTCCTGCCCGAGGATCTTGAAGACGATCAGTCCGGAGCCAAACCCGGAGACGACCGGCGAGGCGGGCGCAAGGTGTGCTTTAACCTTAAACCAGAAGAGCTGGAGGCGTATCTCAACAGGTTTGTCATAGGCCAGGAAGAGGCCAAATCCATACTGGCAACAAAGGTCTGCACCCACTTTAACCGCATAGAATATATGAAAAAAAGGGGAGAAGACACCAGGGCCCTGGGCAATATAAAAAACAACATCATACTCATAGGGCCTACCGGCGTCGGGAAGACATTTCTTGTAAGGCTCATAGCAGACCGCATTGGAGTGCCGTTCGTCAAAGGGGACGCAACAAAATTCAGCGAGACTGGATATGTAGGCGGCGATGTCGAGGATCTAATCAGAGACCTTGTCAATAAGGCCGATGGTGATATCGAAGAGGCCCAATACGGGATCGTTTATATAGATGAAATAGACAAAATCGCGTCCTCACGCTACACACAGGGGCCTGACATCTCAAGGACAGGGGTTCAAAGGGCGCTTCTCAAGCTCCTGGAGGAGACGGAAGTGGACCTGCAAGTACAGCACGACCCGCTCTCTCAGCTTGAGACCATCGAAAGATATAGACGCACGGGTGAACGGAAGAAAAAGACCATCAATACCAGAAATATCCTCTTCATCGTAAGCGGGGCGTTTTTCGGGCTTTCCGAGGTGATAAGAAAAAGACTCTCAAGACAAGGCATGGGCTTCGGCGCCGAGATAGAAACGCGGGACGAGACGGACTGGATCCGACGCACAGCGCCCCACGACCTTATCGAATATGGATTTGAATCAGAATTTGTGGGCAGGTTTCCAGTCATTGCGCCGCTTCACGGGCTTAGCGAAGACGACCTTTATAATATACTTAAAAACCCCAACAGCAGCGTGATAACGAGGAAAAAACAGGATTTTAGGGCCTATGGCATAGATTTGAGGTTCGATGACGGGGCCATAAGACTCCTCGCAAGTCAAGCCAGTCTGGAACAAACAGGCGCAAGGGCGCTTGTAAGCGTAGTCGAGAAAACGCTGATGCCCTTTGAGAAAAAACTGCCGTCCACCAGCATATCCCGCATGCTGGTCACAAAAAGCGTAGTGGAGCAACCGTCAATCGAGCTGGAACGCCTGCTAGCCAACCCGGACGAGCCCTATCTTGCAGAAAAATATGAAAATGCCCTAAGGTCTGAAAGACATGTCCTGCTTGCGCAACTTTCAAGAGAAGACTTTAATGACTGGCATAAAGCTGGGATACAGGTAAGCAAAAAACGGATGGACATTATAGCCGGTCTGGCCGCGGAAGAAGACATGCCGCTAGATAAGGCGCTAAAAAGGGTTCTTTCCTGGATCGTGCAGATAAAAAGACATGAAGACGCATTCTTAAAAAGGTGCGGCATAAAAATCATGTTCGAAGACAACGCCATTGACATATTGCTGGAAGGCTGCATTAAAGACAGTTGGGATCTCCATGTCAGGTGCGAGACAATATGCAAGACCCTGGAATATGGCTTGACACTAATAATGGAGAAAACGGGCCAGAGCACATTTAGCGTGCCGGATGAAGCGGTGGCCGAAACAGAACCCTACATAAACAGGCTTATATGCGCAAGTTACCGGCCACCAATGGGGAGTGAGGCAGTATGAGACAGAATCAGACCATATTACTCGTTGATACATCCGAAAAAAACATAGAGCAATTCAAGCGGATAACCGAGCAGTTAAAAATAAGGCTCATCCTTGCTGACAACGGACAGGAGGCCCTGGACATGGCCAACGGCCAAGGCCCAAACCTTGTAGTTATACGAAGAGACACCCCTGTCCTGGATGCCCTTTCTTTCAGTGTGCTCTTGAAACAGTCTGCCCTAGGCAGGGATATCCCCATAATTGTAATATGCACGGACGCATCGCCGCACGAACGTGAACGTTTTAGAGACGCCGGCTGTTCGGGTTGCATGGAAGAGCCGTTTTCAGACAACGACCTCGCCGAAGCGATTAAAAGGTGGCTGCCATGATGTACCCAGAATACCGTCCCAGAAGACTGCGCCGGACAGAGGCCTTGCGCGCGATGGTGCGTGAGACCGAGCTGACCCCCAGCCACCTTGTATACCCGCTCTTTATAGTGCCTGGCAAGGACGTCAAGAGGCCTATAGACGCTATGCCCGGCTGCTTTCAGCTCTCGGTGGACAAGGCCCTGGAAGAGGCAAAAGAGGTCTTTGGCTTAGGGATACCGGCGATCATGCTTTTCGGCCTGCCTGAACATAAAGACCCCAAGGGTTCCGAGGCCTGGGCCCAGCATGGAGTTGTACAAAAGGCCACAGCCGCCTTAAAAAGGGATGTCCACGGACTCCTGGTGATAACCGATGTGTGCATGTGTGAATACACCTCGCACGGTCACTGCGGGATCGTCTCGAGGGGAGATGTTGAAAATGACGCCACCCTTGAAAGCCTTGCAAAGATAGCCCTTTCCCATGCAAGAGCGGGAGCGGACATGGTCGCCCCGTCAGACATGATGGACGGCAGGGTCGAGGCCATAAGGGAGGCCCTGGATGAAAACGATTTCAGCCACATACCGATCATGTCCTATGCGGTAAAATACGCTTCGGCCTTTTACGGGCCGTTTCGCGATGCGGCGGAGAGCACGCCTCAATTCGGAGACCGAAAGTCCTATCAAATGGATCCGCCAAATCAGCGCGAAGCCCTCAGGGAGGCCACCCTGGACCTCGAAGAAGGCGCCGACATAATCATGGTGAAGCCTGCCATGTCCTATCTGGACATAATCCATCTCTTGAGACAGGAATTCACGCTCCCCATCGCCGCCTATCAGGTAAGCGGCGAGTACTCCATGATAAAGGCGGCGGCCATGAACGGCTGGATAGATGAATCAAGGGTGGTGGAAGAATCCCTGACCGGCATAAGGCGCGCCGGCGCGGACGTGATAATCACCTATTTCGCCAAGGACTACGCGAAAAAATACAAAGCTGGTTAATGTGCCTCAATACATCCTGCGCCTGAACATCCAGGCGGCGGTAGACAGGCTCACAGCCCCTATGACCGCCATAGGCCAATATTGATTGACAAGAAGCCCCGCCCCGGCCCCCTCAAGAAAGACCTCTCTAGCCACCACTAAGAAATACCGGAATGGGTTTATGAGTGTAAGTCTCTGCACGATGACCGGCATGTTCGCGATGGGTGTCGCAAAACCTGAAAGCGTCACCGCCGGGACCAAAAACAAAAAGGCGCCTAGCAGTCCCTGCTGCTGAGTTACAGCAAAAGACGAGATCATCAGTCCAACGCCTATCGCCGAAAGGATGAAAAGGGCAAGTCCGAGATAAAGCGCAAGAATGCTCCCTCTTAGCGGTATGCCGAACCAATATACGGTCACGATTATTATAAAGCTCGCCTCAAGGAGGCCTATTATCATCCCAGGGATGATCTTTCCGAGAAGTATCTCGAATGGACTTAAAGGCGTAACCAAAAGCTGGTCGAATGTGCCCGCCTCCCGCTCCCTTGCAATGGAAAGAGCGGTTACGATAAGGGTTACGACAAGCGTAAGGAGGCCAACTATGCCCGGCACTATGAACCAGCGGCTCTCAAGGTTTGGGTTAAACCATGCCCGGATGTCGAGCCGCGCAGGGGCACCTCTAATCCCGTATCTTCGTGACAGATCCTCGTTAAACCTCTCCACTATCTCGTTTACATAATTCAAGGACAGCATGGCTGTATTGGAATTGCGCCCGTCTATTATCACCTGAACCGCGGCATGACGCCCTTGAATGAGATCGCGTTCAAAGTTTCTCTCGATATGGATGGCCAGAAGCGCCTTTTCGTTGTCGATCATCGGCCCTATGGAACCCTCATCCAAGACATCGGCCACCTTCTCAAATGCCTTCGAGCCTGAAAAACGCGCGAGAAGTTCCCTTGATGCAAGACTCCTGTCTTCATCATAGACCACATAAGGGACGTCTTTGAGGTCAAAAGTGGCGGCATAACCAAAGACTATAAGCTGAATAACAGGCGGGCCGATCAGGACGAACCTTCCCTGTTTGTCCCTCAAGAGGGCCAGAAACTCCTTTATCACAAGCGCTAGCACCCTGCCAAACATAATCTACCTCAGACGTTTTTTGCTCTTTATAGCCACAATACCCATGAAAAACGACGCTATGACAATAAGCGCCATGGTGTTTGAAAGGATGACCGGATAGACGTCACCGGCCGAAAACACGGTCTGGAGTATCGAGACAAAATATCTGGCGGGTATCACGTGTGTCAAGATCCTGATGGGAAGCGGCATGCTGCGTATATCAAATATGAAGCCCGAGAGGATGAAGGCCGGCAGATACGTAGCTATGATAGCCACCTGGCCTGCCACGAACTGGCTCCTTGCAAAGGTTGATATCAATAGGCCCATGCCCAGGGCCGCCAAAAGATAAAGAGATGATGCGATAAAGAGCACGATATATGAGCCATGAAACGGCACATTGAACAGATAAACGGCCATCACGACAGACAGCCCCATGCCGCCCATGCCGAGCACGAAATACGGGATGACCTTGCCTGCCAATATCTCGCCTATGGTAACCGGAGTTGACATAAGCGCCTCCATCGTGCCGCGCTCCCACTCCCTTGCCACGACCATGGCCGTAAGAAGCGCCCCTGTCAAGGTCATGATGACCGCTATAAGGCCTGGGACGAGATAATTTCTGCTCCTGACATCAGGATTAAACCATATCCTTGACTCCAGCACGGCGCCCTGGCCTGCATCTGTACCAAATGACATAACAGCGCGTCTTTTAAGCCACTGCCCCCAGACCCCTGTCAGATACCCCTCTATCAGACGTGCGGTGTTGGCGTCAACGCCATTGACAAATACACCTATAGACGCCCCATTGCCCCTGATCTTTCTCCCGAAATCAGATTTCATCCAGATGACTGAATTTACATCGCCCTTCATCAAGGCCTCCTGCGCCTCAGCCATTGAGCCGAAACCGATCGGCTCAAAATATTCCGACTGTCTGAGGCCGCTTACAAAGTCTGCTGTTTCAGCACCTGGATTGTCAGCCACAACCCCGACCGGAACATGTTTTGCATCAAGGGATACACCATAGCCGAATATAAAAAGGAGGACCACGGGGAGGCCGATGGCTATGGCTATGCTCGACGGGTCGCGTATGATCTGGAGTGTCTCTTTTTTTATAAGGGCGAAGAGCCTTGCATGGTCAATGCGCATCATGCCCCCCTCCCTTCCAGTATCGAGATGAATACGTCTTCCATCGTGACATGAGGAACATCCGGAAGATACCTTGCCTTCAACTCATCAGGCACACCCATAGCCAACACCTCGCCCTGGGCCATGATGACAAGCCTGTCGCAGTACTCGGCCTCCTCCATGAAATGGGTTGTCACAAGGACAGTCACGCCGCTTTCAGCCAAGACGTTGATCCTTGTCCAGAACTCCCTTCTGGCGATAGGATCAACCCCTGAGGTCGGCTCATCCAGAAAGAGTATCTGCGGGCCGTGCATGAGCGCGGCTGCAAGGGCGAGGCGTTGCTTGTAACCAAGCGGCAGGTCGTTGCTCGTTGTATCTTTATAAGGTTCCAGTTCAAATTCTCTGAGCGCCCAATCAATGCGCTCTTTTTTCTGTATCCCCTTGAGGTTATAGGCCCCTGCAAAAAACTCCAGATTCTGCGCCACGGTCAGGTTGACATAGAGGGAAAACTTCTGGGCCATGTAGCCGATCTTCGCCCTGGCCCTGGCAGGCGCGTTTCTCAGGTCTTCGGCTGCGACCTCAAGGTGTCCGCCGCTCGGCGGCAAAAGCCCGCAGAGCATCCTGAAGGTAGTTGACTTGCCCGCGCCGTTTGCGCCCAGAAGCCCGAATATCTCGCCTTTCTTTACTGAAAAACTTACCTTTTTGACCGCGCAAAACCCGCCGAACCACCTCTCAAGGCCCTTCACCACAATAACATCATGGAGATCATCCAAAGCTGGAGTCCCTTCCGGCTGGCATCCGGCTGCCGGGATATCGACCTCAATCACGCCGTTAGCGGCATTCGAAGCGGCAGGGACATCAAAACCGGCATCATGCGTCATGGAATCAGCGGACACCGGAGTCTCTTTCTGCCGGACAAGAAAGACAAAGGCGTCTTCGAAACGGGCCGGAACAGGGCTGACGCTGGCCTGCGGACAGACGCCTGGCACAGAAGCGGCTGGGTCCATGCCTTTTTGAACTACAAGCCGCACCCCATCGGCCTGAATAGTGCTGTCAATTACGCCCTTAACACCCGAAAGCCTCTGCCTGAGCGCCCGCTTTCCCAGAGACGGCGCAGTCACCATGAAACTCTGGCCAGCCACCATATCTGTAAAATCCTTTGGTCCGGCCTGCCTTATAAGTCTCCCCTCGTGCATAAGTATAACATCAGAGCAGCGCTCGGCCTCATCAAGATAGGCCGTACTAAGGATAACCGTCATCTCCTCCCGCTCTACCATATGGTCGACTATGGCCCATAATTCCCGGCGCGAGAGTGGATCGACCCCTACGGTAGGTTCATCCAATACTAGAAGGCGGGGGCTGCTCAAAAGCGTGCATATGAGACCAAGCTTCTGCTTCATGCCGCCGGAAAGCCTCCCGGCAAGGCGCAAAGTGAATGGGGCGAGGCCTGACATCTTGAAGAGACCCTCATAGCGCGCCTTTCGCATGTCCCTTGAAAGGCCCTTGAGATCTCCATATAGCTCCATGTTTTCCAAAACGCTCAGGTCTTCATAGAGGCCGAAGCGCTGAGGCATATAGCCCGCGTTCGCCTGGACCTCCCCTGAATCATCCGCTACATCCCTGCCAAAGACCGTTATTTCGCCTCCATCCGGCGCAAGAAGACCCAGGATCATGCGCATGAAAGTGGTCTTGCCGGCCCCGTCAGGACCAACTAGTCCTGTGATTGCGCGGGGCTTTATATCGACACTTAAGTCATCGACTGCCTTTATGCTGCGCCCTCCGGCAATAAATGTCTTGTTGAGACGCCTTGCAGATACGGCGCAAGAAGGCCCCTCGTCCGAGGCACGATCAGGCCTGGAAGATGGCATAATTATTTTTTGGCCACCTTGGACGCCCCCGCGCCGTCATTATCTTTCACGGACGCGAGCCTCACCGTGGCCGGCATCCCGAGACGAAGCTCGCCTTCGGGATTCGATACGAACACGCGCACCTGATACACAAGCTTTGTCCTGAGCTCGGTGGTCTCGACCGGCTTCGGGGTAAATTCGGCTGTTGGCGAAATAAAGCCTAACCAGCCCTTGTATACCTTGCCGGGGAAACTGTCCGTAGTGACCGACGCTGGCATGCCCAGTGCTATCCTGCCAAGATCGGGCTCATCAACATACGCTCTGACCCACACTGGATCGGAAAGCGCTATGGTGAAGACAGGGCTCGACGGCGACGCCATGTCGCCTGGTTCCAATATCCTGTTTTCCACTATGCCGTCAGACGGCGCGTAGAGCTTGGCGTCAACAAACTCCCGCCTGGCAAGTTCAAGTGCGGCTTCATACGCCTTTAACGTAGCCCGCGCTGCGGCTATATCTTCCCTTCTGGGCCCCTCGACGGCAAGATTAAGGGCCTGGCGCGATGCGTCGAGTGCGGCCCGCGCCGTCTTAAGCCTGGCCTCGGCGTCATCCATGGACTGTCTCGACACAAGGTTCTTGCCCGCAAGCCCCTTTAAACGTGTATAGCTTACCTCCGCATCCCTTAGGTTGGCCTCTTCCCCCCTGACGTTCGCCCTGGCCTCGTCTATCTGCTGCCGCCTCGTACCGGCAAGCATGGCTGCCAGCACTTCTTTCTGAGACGCAACCTGGGCCTCGGCCTTTCTTAGCGCCGCCTCATAGCGTGAAATATCGAGCGCGGCAAGGAGCTGTCCCGCCTTTACGTGATCCCCTTCCTTTACATACATGTCCTCTATCCTGCCTGTCGCATGAAAGGCAAGGCTCACCTCGCGTATATCCACATTGCCGTATAATGTGATCATGCCGCCGCGTCCGTTTTTATGATTGATCGCATAAAAAATCGCAAAGATCAGGATGAACAAAAATACAACCGGCAGGATAAAACGCGCTACCTTTTTCCGTCTCGTCAATCCCATTATTTTCCTCCGGTCCCAACCAATCAATCATCCGGACACTATCCGGTTATTGGTCTTATATTCTAGCTTTTTCAATAGATTTTTGCTATAATGCACACAAATGTCAATCCTGTTTATGGAAGGCGGCGCCGCTTAACTAGCCATTAAGTTTATCATATTTTATTTATCAAGGATAATCACATGGAAATAGAAGAAAATACGGTAGTCAAGATAAATTATTCACTACATTTACAGACAGGGGAACTGCCGGAACGCCTCAGGCAAAGCTTTACTTCAAAATTCATATACGGAAAAGACAGGATACTGCCGGCGCTTGAAAAGGCCATTGCCGGCCACAAAGAGGGAGATGAACTTGAAGTCTCCGTTCCACCTGAACAGACATACGGTCCGCATGACCCTGGACTTGTAAATGAGATATCCATTGCCGACATCAGACACCCTGAGAAACTAAGGGTAGGTTCATATTATGAAGAGACGGGGCCGGACGGAAGGACCGTCGGCTTTAGCGTAAACAAAATAAGGGGAGACTCTGTGCTCGCTGATTTTAATCATCCGGCCGCAGGGAAGGATATTATCCTAAAGGTCAAGATAACTGAGGTCCGCCCTGCCTCGTTTATGGACCTCGTAGCGTCGATGAATCTGTCCGTGCCGAGAGGCAAGGGGTGAGCATGCTGACAAGGGCCCGTGAGGCCACTACATCGCCCATCTTGAATACCGTTTTGGAGACAATAGAAAATCACAGGCTCTTTGAGCCAGGGGCCTCCATACTGGTTGCCGTTTCAGGCGGAGCCGACTCGATATGTCTGTTGCATGTGCTATATCTACTCAAGTCGAGATACGATCTTAAACTCGAAGCCGCTCATTTTGACCATATGTTAAGGGGTGCGGAATCAAAACGGGATGCCTGTTTTGTAGAAAAAATGGCCAGCCGCTTTTGCCTTGGCTTCCACCTTGGAAGCGGCGATGTCAAATCATATGCAAGACAAAATGACATGTGCATACAGGATGCGGCGCGCGCCCTGCGATATGAGTTTTTCCTACGCAAAAGGCTTGAGACGGGGTGCACTCACATTGCAACGGCGCATACGGCAAACGACCAGGCCGAAGAAGTGCTGCTTCGCCTTTTAAGAGGCGCCTCCCTGGCTGGACTCAGCGGCATACCGCGCAAACGGGACGGCATTATAATAAGACCGCTTCTTGACGTATCGAGGCAGGACATACTAAAACACCTAGCGGCATCTAATCTGTCCTTTATGGAAGACAGCTCCAATGATGATCCAAAGTACCTGAGGAATCGGGTCCGCAGAGAGCTTTTGCCGCTCTTGGCGAACAGGTTCAACCCGGCGGTGATAAAGACATTAAACCGCACGGCCGAGATGCTTGCCGAAGAAAACGGGCTTCTTGAAGACATATCGGCCTCGGCGTTCAGCCGGTGCATAATTTCAGAGCCTGAGACAATAGATGGCGCTGTAGCCCTTGCCATTGACAGAATAAAATCCAACCCGGCACCCATCAGACGAAGGATTTACCGGATGGCCCTTAAAGAGACCAGGTATAACGGAGGCGCTGCAAGAAGCAATCATCTGAAGGCCATCGACAACATTGTAACCCGTGACAATCCGGGAGCGTTATGTCATCTGCCTGGCCGGATACTGGCGGAACGCTGTTACAACAAGCTTGTCTTCACAAAGGCCGGACGCAAGACAACACATGCGCAGATGCCTCGGCCAGTATATATTACCGGGCCAGGACTTTGGCCATGCCCTTCGGGCAATGGACAACTGGAGATAACCCTCTCAAGCGCCAAGGAGGCTATAAGCCGCATTGGACCAAGAAAGACACCACGCACGCTGTGGCTTGACGTGCGGTCGCTGAGTTTTCCGCTGCGCATGGAGCAAAGAAGGCCTGGCCAGATGTTCCAGCCATTCGGCGCCCAGCAACCTGTAAAACTTAAAGATTTCTTAATCGCCAGAAAAGTGCCGCGCAAAATAAGGGATGAGCTGCCCATAATTTTAGCAGGCGCTGACGTGGTCGCCATAGCCGGCATAGAAATCGCTCATCCATACAGGATCGACGGGTCAAGCAGCAAGGCCTTGTCACTAAGGTGGACCGGTCATAAATGGAGCACGGATGTTGCAACGGATAACGATCATTATTTTTAATGAGATATTCTGTTGCGCTAGTTTCACTATCCTGTTTAATTTATAATAATGAAACTCCTTCAAAAGGCATTGCGCTCGGCAATAGCGTGATGACTCTTGACGATATTGCAAATGTATTGGAGGACCATCCTTGAACACATTCTATAAAAACCTTAGTCTTTGGCTAGTCATAGGCCTTGTGATGATCTTTCTGTTCAATCTATTCAATAAACCCAGAGAACCTGTGAAAGAGATCACATACAGCGACTTCATAAGTTATATTGAAAAAGGAGACGTCTTAAAGGTCGTAATGGAAAACGAAAGGGTAAATGGCCTGTTTACAAACCAGGTTGCATTCCAGACGGCTATACCGGCCAATGATCCCGACCTGCTGAAACTCATGAAGGAAAAGGGCGTAACGATTCAGGTAAAACCGGTTGAAGAGACCCCGTGGTACCTCACCCTTCTTATCTCATGGTTTCCCATGTTGCTTCTTATCGGAGTGTGGATATTTTTCATGCGCCAGATGCAGTCAGGCGGCGGAAGAGCCATGTCATTCGGACGAAGCCGTGCCAAACTCCTTACCAATCAAAACATAAAAATCACATTTCAGGACGTGGCCGGCATAGAGGAGGCAAAAGAGGAACTCGGTGAAATAGTCTCTTTTCTTAAAGACCCAAAAAAATTTACACGCCTTGGAGGCAGGATACCTAAAGGTGTCCTGCTCCTCGGGCCTCCAGGCACGGGCAAGACGCTTCTGGCCAAGGCGATAGCCGGCGAGGCAGGGGTGCCCTTCTTCAGCATAAGCGGCTCTGACTTTGTCGAAATGTTCGTGGGCGTTGGTGCATCGAGAGTGAGAGACCTGTTCATTCAGGCCAAGAAGAACGCCCCGTGCATCATATTTATAGATGAAATCGATGCGGTCGGCAGGCATAGGGGGGCCGGCCTTGGGGGAGGCCACGACGAAAGGGAGCAGACCTTGAACCAACTGCTTGTCGAGATGGACGGCTTCGAGACTTCTGAAGCGGTCATAGTTATAGCGGCCACAAACAGGCCCGACGTCCTTGACCCTGCCCTTTTAAGGCCTGGCAGGTTCGACCGCCAGGTCATGGTGCCCGTCCCTGACGTCAGGGGGCGCGAAGCAATATTGAATGTCCATGCGAAGAAAATACCCCTTGACCCGCAGGTTGAATTGTCCGTGATCGCGAAGGGCACACCCGGCTTCTCAGGCGCCGACCTCGAAAACCTGGTCAACGAAGCCGCCCTCCTTGCAGCGCGCGACAACAAGGAAAGGGTTGAGATGGCCGACTTCGAGGAGGCCAAGGACAAGGTGCTGATGGGCGCTGAACGCAAAAGCCTTATACTTTCAGACGAAGAAAAAAAGGTTACCGCATATCATGAGGCAGGCCACACACTTGTGGCGAAACTTCTGCCCGGGACAGACCCAATACACAAGGTAACTATTATCCCTAGGGGCCGCGCCTTGGGGCTCACGCAGCAACTGCCCGAAGACGAACGCCACACCTATCCCAGGTCCTATCTCCTGAACAATCTCGCGATATTGCTAGGCGGCAGGGTGGCAGAGGAGATCATTCTAAATGAATTCACGACAGGCGCAGGCAACGACATAGAAAGGGCGTCCAGCCTCGCCAGGAAAATGGTCTGTGAATGGGGCATGAGCGACAGGCTTGGTCCGGTGGCGTTTGGCAAAAAGGAGGAACACGTATTTCTCGGCAAGGACTTCGGCCAGGTAAAGGATTACAGCGAAGAGACGGCCAAAAAAATCGACGAAGAGGTATTGGATATAGTAACCAAGGCCTATACCAGGACAAAGGCACTGCTCTCAGAAAATATCGACTGCCTGAATAAACTGGCCAACGCCCTTCTCGAACATGAGTCCCTTGATACAAAGGCGATAAACGTTATACTTGAGAAATGCCAAACAAAAGATAGCGGACCCAAGGAAAGTGAAGGGCATACTGCGTCAACATAGCAGAAAACGGCCATGAACGATATGGTCATCAGGGGGCGCTGCTTTCAGTGGGGCGCACAGACCTATACAATGGGCGTCATAAATGTCACCCCTGATTCCTTCTCTGACGGCGGATTCTTTCTATCATCGGCCGCGGCGGTCCGGCAGGCGGAGACATTGATTGAAGGCGGGGCTGACATACTCGACATAGGCGGTGAATCCTCGCGCCCTTTTTCAAGGCCAGTAAGCGCCGAAGAAGAGATAAAAAGGGTGTTGCCAGTAATAAAGGGAACAAGAAAGGTGTCGGACCACCCCATCTCAATAGACACGACAAAGGCCGCGGTCGCGGAAGCGGCCATTATGGAAGGGGCCGATATTATTAATGACATAAGCGCCCTGAGATTTGATCCGGATATGGTCAAGGTAGCCTCTCGGTTTAACTCCAAAGTGGTGCTGATGCACATGCAAGGCACCCCTATGGATATGCAAATCAATCCGCATTATGATGATGTTGTCGCTGAAGTAATATCATTTCTGAGGGAACGCATCCTATGGGCCGTAGCCCGCGGCATCCAAAGAGAGAATATCCTGATAGATCCCGGGATAGGCTTTGGGAAAAGCGGCGGCGACAATTTGACGCTCATAAACAGGGTTTCGAAACTCTCGGAGCTCGATGCGCCGATTGTCATAGGACCGTCTCGAAAGGCGTTTTTGGGCGCCATAACAGGGATAAAGATACCTGGCCAGAGGGATATACCCACGCTTGGCGCCGTGGCCGCCTCCGCAATGAGAGGCGCGCATATCATCAGGGTGCATGATGTAGATAAAGCCAAACAGATACTTGGCGTAATAGACGCCATACGCAGAGAAGACATGCAATGTCCGACCCATTGAATCAATATCTGATAACAATACGCTGGCGGGATATTATCGACATTCTTGTAGTGGCCTACATTATCTACAGGATAATCCTTCTTATAAAAGGCACCAGGGCGGTCCAGATGGCGGCAGGGCTCGCCGTCATCATAGTCGTATATTTTGCAGCAAAGTCCCTTGAACTCATGACCCTGCACTGGCTCTTGGGAACCGTGCTCAGCTCCCTCTTTCTGCTCATCGTCATAGTCTTTCAGGATGACATACGCAGGGTGCTTATACAGATGGGACAAAGTCCTTTCCTTAAAACGCAGGTAAAAAACTTTCAGGCCATAGAAGAACTCTCCAAGGCGACCACAACCCTTGCGGAAAACAAAACCGGTGCAATCATGGTGCTCGAAAGAAGCGTCGGACTGGGAGATTACATAAATTCAGGAGTGATCCTGGATGCCAATATCACCAAAGACTTGCTTTGCACAATATTCTATAAAGGCACTCCGCTCCACGACGGGGCTGTGATAGTTCAAAACGGCAGGATAGCGGCGGGCGGATGCGTGCTGCCGCTGACATCAAACCCTGACATAAGCAGAAAACTAGGCACAAGACACCGCGCCGCAATAGGCATAACCGAACAGACCGACACGGTGGCCGTTATTGTATCGGAAGAAACCGGCGGCATCTCCGTAGCAATAGCAGGCAAGATAACGAGAGATATAGACACGGGCACTCTCAGACGCATCCTGCACAATACATTCGCCCCTGAAGACGCCGAAACCCCCTGGTGGCGGAGGATTCTCTGACAAATGCGCTTACAGGGTCTATTTCTCAATAACTGGGTCTTAAAGTTATTATCCTTGGGATTCGCCGTCTTTCTATGGTTTTTTGTGGTCGGAGAAGAAAAGGCCGAGGTTACCATAACCATGCCTACAGAGATCGTGAACCTGCCCAAAAACCTTGTCGTGGCCAACGACATACCGGACATGATATATGTCAGGGTATTGGGGCCGCGCAGTGTTATACGGGACATGGTGCTCCAAAGGCTGCCAAAGATAATAGACCTTAAAAACGCGACGGCAGGCAAGATAGCGGTGCACATAGACTCCGACACATTGCCAATACCAAGCGGCGTCAAGGTCACAAGATATCAACCGTCGGAATTTGATATAATGCTTGAGCCGGTTGTGCGCAAAGAAGTTCCGGTCAGGCCTGAAATAACGGGCACTGTAGCCAACGGCTATAAGATAAAAAAGATAGAAACAACGCCAGACAGGGTTACTGTTTCTGGAACGGCGAAAGAGCTTAACAAGATAAAAGAGTTAAGAACTCTGCCAATCAATATAGATGGTGCAACCGAAATAGTAAAGGTGCGCTCTGGATTGAATATGCAGAATATCAACAATAACAATGTTAGCGCCAACAATAATGATGTCACTGTAACTATAGATATAAAATCCATCAAAACAATAAAAAGATTTCAAAAAATTCCAGTACAAATCTATCCGCTGAATGAAAGGATATCTTTCTGGCCCAAAAAAGTAAGCGTAACCGTTAAGGGGCCGTTAAAAGAAATAAACGACATGTCAGATGCGGACATAAATATCATTGTGGAAACACAAAATCTAGCTAAAGGCGTCTATATGCTCACACCTAAGGCAATTGTCCCGGAAGGAATATCAGTGATGCGCGTTATCCCGCAAAAAATCAAGGTCTATAAAACAAAAAAATAGACGGATATCAAAGCTGCCTCATCAGGCATGCAAAAATTGTCCAGCTAGTTTGATTACAGAGGCATAAATGCGCAAACTCTTTGGTACAGATGGCGTCAGAGGTATTGCAAACATCCATCCGATGACTGTCGAGACGGCCATGAAGATAGGACGGGCCGTGGCCTATATCTTCAAAAATCAAAAAGGCAGGCGGCACAGGATATTGATCGGCAAGGACACCAGGCTATCGTGTTATATGCTTGAAAACGCCTTGGCCGCCGGCATATGTTCAATGGGAGCCGATGTATTGCTGGTCGGTCCGATGCCCACGCCGGCGATAGCCTTCCTTACGGCCAACATGAGGGCTGACGCAGGAGTGGTCATATCGGCGTCCCATAATCCGTTTCAAGATAACGGAATAAAACTTTTTTCAGGGAATGGCTTCAAACTCCCTGACGAGATAGAGGGCAAGGTTGAAGGCCTCATGGACTCGCCAGTCCTCATCAATGGACAGCCTACGGGCGAACACGTGGGAAAGGCCTTCAGGATAGACGACGCCCAAGGCAGATATGTGGTCTTCCTCAAACAGACGTTCCCGAAGGAGCTCACCCTTGACGGCCTCAGGATAGTAATTGACTGCGCAAACGGGGCCACATACAAGGTGGCTCCGGCTGTCTTCGAAGAACTGGGTGCGGATGTGATAAAACTGGGGATCGCTCCAAACGGCACCAATATAAACGAAGATTGCGGCGCACTCTACCCCGAATCCATCCGGCAGGCCGTGCTCGACAACAGCGCCCATATGGGTATAGCCTTTGACGGCGATGGGGACAGGGTCATCGTGGTTGATGAAAGAGGCAGGGTGGTTGACGGAGATCATATCATGGCCATATGCGCCAAACACTTAATGGCCGAGAACAAACTAAGAAACAATACGCTTGTGGCCACGGTCATGAGCAACATCGGGCTTGAGTTTGCGCTCGAAGGCATGGGAGGCCGCCTCCTGCGCACAAAGGTGGGGGACCGCTACGTGGTCGAGGCCATGAGAGAGGGTGGATACAATTTCGGCGGAGAACAGTCCGGACACATCATATTTCTGGATTACATGACTACCGGAGACGGCATATTGGCCGCCCTTCAGCTTCTCGCCATCATGCAGCTTACCGGTCTTCCATTGTCAGAACTTGCAATGGTCATGGAGTCCATGCCGCAGGTCCTATATAACCTTAGGACTAAGAATAGAAAATCACTACATGAAATCAAGGGGCTGGATGAAGTCCAAAAAAAATTTCTCAATGAATTAAAAGGCCGGGGCCGGATACTGATCCGGCCATCCGGCACTGAACCTCTCATGCGGATCATGGTGGAAGGTGAAGACAGGGACCATATAAATCTGGTGGCCCAAGCCATTATGGAATATATCGCGATGGACTGCGGTCAGCAGACCGACAACTAGACAACCAGACCGCGCTACCCAGGGTATTACGCCCCCCATCACCTCAGGAAACATCCAATCCGTCCGGCCTTTAGACGCGCCTTGAATCTAATCCGCCTTTTTGCGTATAAATGTAGGTATCTCGTATCTATCCCAATTTATCTCGTCAAAACTCCGCTTGCCCGAATCCTGCTTCTCAGACCTTTTGGAGCCTCCATTGCGGTTCTTGAGATCGCGATAGGCTGATATCAATAACTGCTGGTCATGCTCATCCCTGCCCGCATCCTGCCTCTTTCTGACAAGCTCCGCTATGGGTGTGACTATAGTTTCTTCCCTTGAGACCGCATCGGCTCCGATGCCAGTGGCTATCACCGTAACCCTTATTTCATCGCCTGCATCCTCATCAAACACCGCGCCCCAGATTATATTCGCATCCTCATGCGCCTCATCGTGGATCATGGTTGAGGCCTGGTCCACCTCCTCCATGCTCAAGGTTGAACTGCTGGCTGTTATATTCATGAGTATCCCGCGGGAGCCGCTGATCGAAATATCTTCAAGAAGCGGGTTTGCTATGGCCATCTGAACGGCCTCCATGGCCCTTCTCTCACCCCTGGCCACCCCTGTACCCATAAGCGCCATCCCCATCTCGGCCATGACGGTTCGCACATCCGCAAAGTCAACATTTACATATCCCTGCACCACTATCAGGTCGGATATGCCTCTTACCGCATAATAAAGGACTTCATCCGCCTTGCGGAAAAGCTCATAAAACAGTGTATTGGGCTGGGCCAGCCGCCTCAATCTGTCGTTGGGTATGGTGATTATAGTATCGACAACATCCCTAAGGCGTTCAAGCCCCTCTTCGGCCTGTTTCATGCGGCGTTTACCTTCAAAGCTGAACGGCTTTGTAACGACGCCAACGGTAAGGGCGCCCAATTCCTTGCTTATCTCAGCCAGTACAGGCGCAGCCCCGGTACCGGTGCCGCCGCCCATCCCCGCTGTAATAAAGACCATATCGCTTCCATCAAGGGCCGCCCTTATCTCGTCTATGCTCTCCTCGGCCGCCTCTCTCCCGATGTCAGGCTTGGCCCCTGCCCCGAGTCCCTTGGTGAGGTTCTTGCCAAGCTGTATCTTTATTCCGGCCCTGGACATATCGAGGGCCTGGCCATCCGTATTGGCCGCTATAAACTCAACGCCTTTAAGTTCAGACGCTATCATGTTATTAACCGCATTGCCGCCGCCGCCGCCTACTCCAACCACTTTGATTTTAGCGGTATGTTCAATATCTATAAATTCAAAAGACATCTCTTTCTGGCCCCCTTATACCTGGCTTAGATTTTAAACCATGACTTCATGCGCCCTGTCACCCTGTTAAAAATATTACCGTCCCTGATCCGGAATTTTCTATTCGGCTGATGCTCCAAACCATATAGCACAAGACCCACCGCGGTAGCGAACATAGGCGAATTGACCACATCAATAAGGCCTGATATGCGCCTTGGATATCCGATCCTGGTGGGCAATTGGAATATCTGGTCGGCCATCTCGCTGAGCCCTGGAAGAAGGGCCGAGCCGCCTGTAATAACGATTCCTGATATAAGGGAATCTTTCATGCCCGTACGTCGTATCTCCTGATCTATAAGACTGAATATCTCCTCGACCCTGGGCTCGAGTATCTCGGCCAAGACCTGCCTTGAAAGCAGCCTGGGTTTCCGTCCGCCGACGCTTGGCACCTCAACGTTATCATCCCTCGCAACCATCGAACTAAGACAGCAGCCATGAAGGATCTTGATCTTCTCCGCCTCCTGCATGGGCGTCTTAAGGCCTATTGCTATATCATTCGTGAGATTGTTGCCCCCAAGGCCAAGAACCGACGAATGCCTTATGGTGCCTTCGGAAAATAGAACCAAATCGGTGGTGCCTCCGCCAAAATCGACAAGCCCGACCCCAAGATCTTTTTCTTCCTGTGTAAGAACCGCTTCGGCTGAGGCGAGAGGCTGCAAGACTATATCAGACACGTCGAGACCCGCGCGATTGGCGCATTTTATAAGATTCTGCGCAGCGGTCACGGCCCCGGTGACGATATGTATCCTGGCCTCTAGCCTGACGCCGGCCATGCCCACAGGGTCCATTATCCCTGCCTGGTCATCCACTATATATTCTTGGGGAAGCACATGAATGACCTCCCTGTCAAGCGGAATCGCGACGGCCCTTGCGGCGTCTATGACCCGGTCTATATCCTCTTGATTCACCTCCTGGCCCTTGATGGCAATGACACCGTGACTGTTAAACCCCTTTATATGACTGCCGGCAATACCTATATATACCTGTCCTATCTCAATCCCGGCCATCAACTCGGCGTCTTCAACCGCCTTTCTTATGGATTTAACCGTGCTCTCCACATTTACGACCACGCCTTTTTTAAGCCCTACAGAGGGGTGAAAACCCACCCCTATTATCTCCACTCCATCTTCACGGACCTCTCCGACAACAGCACATATCTTTGTGGTGCCTATATCCAAACCGACCACCATATCAGAAACTCTTTCGGCCATTTGATCTCCTAATCTCTCAACTTTGCTATGGCCATATCAGGACCATAATTAAGCTCAACCTTGGTGGCTCTTTCATAATTGCCGGACCTGTAAAGCTGGAACAGGATCTTTTCAGCCCTGGCGAACTGGGTCTTGAGGTCCTGTGCCTGAAAATGGATCAGGACTCCATGATCCGCAGTATAAACAATCAAGTTGTCAGTATCCGCTATATGAATTTCCTTGATATTATTCGCACCAAGTGTCCTGGCCCCCTGGCTCGCCATTGCTATAAGCTCTATCGCCTTCTTCGCGGTCCCGGAGAGTTTATCGTCCTTGAGGTCGCCAGCGGCCACGCCGGTTATAACCGGCAAGGGCCCTGCGTCGCCGGGTGACATCTCCTTAAAAACACAACCCGATCTGTCCACTAGATACATCTTATTATTAGAGTTCAAAATAGCAACCGGCGTGCGCTCCTTGATTGCAACGATCAGTTGATTCGGCCACTTCCGTCTTAGGCTTGCCCTTTCAACCCACGGATACTTCTCTATGGCCGCGGCCACGGATTTAAGGTCAATCTTGAGGAGGTTAACCCTTGATGTAAGCCCTGTAAGTCTGAGCAGCTCTTCATGACTTATATGCCTGCCGCCCTCGACCAATATCTTGTTAAGACATAGATACTGGCTGTTGGCCATCCAATGCCATGAGCCATAAAAAACAGCCAGCGCAAGGCCGACTATGACAAAATTCTTTAAAAACCCAATACCCGCACCAATGGATAAACGGGCACTCTTCCGCGCGCCAATGTTTCCAAGCACCCTTTTATGCGCCCTGTTTGTATCACTGCGGAATGTCCTGATCTTCATTGCTTCATTCCCCAGACCACGATCTCAGACGCAAGTCTGACACCGGTAACAGACATGACCCTTTCTTTGACAAATTCCATAAGATCGAGCACCGCGGATGAGCTGGCCCCCCCGATATTCAGAATAAAATTTGCGTGTCTGGATGACACCTGGGCGCCTCCTGCCGTATATCCCTTGAGCCCGCATATATCTATAAGTCTGCCTGCCGAATCCCCTGCCGGGTTTTTGAAAATACACCCGGCGCTAGGCTTTCCCAAGGGCTGGCTCGCAGTCCTTTTTTGCATCATCGTTCTTATTCTTGAAAATATCCTGACCGGCTCATCACGGCCAAGACGAAATCTTGCAGCCGAGACAACGACTCCATCAGGCATATCAAGCCTTCTGTAGTTGAATTCAAGCTCATCTCTCAAGACCCAGCGGCTGCCGCCCGGGCCTGTAAAACAGACTGAGTGGAGGATGTCTCCAATGGCCCCGGACGATGCTCCGGCGTTCATGGCGACAACACCTCCCACACTGCCCGGAATGCCGCAAAAACATTCCGGGCCGCAAAGCCCTCTCTTTGAGGCCCATGCTATAAAAGCGCCCATACCGCATCCAGCTCCGGCCGTAGCTGCCAACCACCCCCCGGCATCATTGGATATCGCCGGCCCGCTTATGTCATTTATGCCGGCAAGCGATAGTACGGCCTCAACACCCCTGTCATCGACCAAAAGATTGCTGCCCCTTCCCAGCACTTTGTAAGCTATCGCCTTGCCATGCAGGTAATCAAGGATGTTTTCAAGGGCGGTGATTGTCATCGGGCGGATAAAGACCCTGGCCCTTCCGCCTATGCGAAATGTAGTAAGCGGGGCAAGCGGGACATCGCGCCCGACATCGACGTCTTTTATTCTGGCAAGGTCTCTAAAGGGCAACGGCCATCTCCCTTGGCTCCAATTTATCCATGATCCTCAAACCTATCTGACCTATGGAGCCGGCCCCAAGCGTAAGCACCACATCGCCTGGGCGGAGGCGCTCAACAACCGCATTCGGAAACTCCTCGCAGGCCTTGACAAAGTACACGGACCCACCCAGCTTGTCTCTTATGACCCTTGCAAGGCGCTCTCCGCTCACCCCTACTATAGGCGTCTCACTTGCAGGATATATCTCAGTAAGCCATATCTCATCTGCGTCCTTAAAGGCCAGCGCGAATTCATCCATCAACGCCTTTGTCCTTGTATAGCGATGCGGCTCAAAAAGCGCCACGATCCTCCTGCCTGGCCAGCAACACCTGGCGGCCTTGAGTGTCGCCTCTATCTCTGTCGGATGGTGGGCGTAGTCGTCCACGACAGTGACGCCGTCGGCTTCGCCTATAAACTCGAATCTCCTGCCAACCCCCTGATAGGAATTAAGCCCCTCCTGAATATGCTTGAAAGGGACCTCGAGTTCGAGCCCAACGGCCATCGCCGCAAGTGAATTGCGCAGATGATGAAGCCCCGGGACCTTGAGACTTATACGCCCGAGCTCCTCGTCACGCCTGAAAGCCGTATAAGAGACACCAAGGCCCTCAAAGGCTATACATCTCGCCTGGAGTTCAACGTCAGGACCCGTGCCATAACTCATTACACGTTTTTTTATCTCAGGCATTATCATGCGGATCATGGGGTCATCGCCGCACAGTATGGCGAGCCCGTAAAAAGGAATGTGGTCGATAAAGGCCGCAAATGAATCCAGAATCGCATCCTGGCTTGGGTAATAGTCCAGGTGCTCCATATCTATATTGGTCACGACTGCAATGCTCGGCGTAAGGCGCAAGAAACTGCCGTCACTCTCGTCGGCCTCGGCCACCAGAAATTCCCCCTGACCCCAGCAGGCATTTGTGCCCAGGCTCTTTACCTTGCCGCCTATGACAACGGTCGGATCAAGCCCTCCCGCAGTCATAACGGATGCCGTCATGGAGGTCGTGCTCGTCTTTCCATGTGCGCCCGCAACGGCTATCCCGAATTTTTTAAGACGCATGAGTTCAGCCAGCATCTCGGCCCTCGGTATGATCTGCACGCCCTTGGCCTTGGCGGCCTGTATCTCCGGGTTTGTCTGCTTTACGGCCGAGGAATAAACCACCACGTCCGCGCCGGCTATGTTATCCGCCGAATGACCTTTATATATAACACCCCCCAATTCTGAGAGGGACCTGGTGATGTCTGTCTCGCGAAGGTCTGAACCTGAAACTATGTATCCAAGATTAAGAAGCAGCTTGGCAAGCCCGCTCATCCCTATGCCACCAACCCCTATGAAGTGTATATGCTGCTTTTTATACATGCTCGTCCTCAAAGTCTTTACTTTTGTCCATGCGTAAGCATATCTCCCAACTCAATATCAGAAACATCCATACCACCAGTTTTTATCATATCCATAAGCACGCGGACAATTGCATCGGCTGCATCCGGCCTTCCAAGTCCTTTTGCCCTGCAACCAATATTTTTAAGCCTTGTCGGCTCCTCAATCAAGGCCTGAATTTCAGATGCCATCTTCACGCCTCCGATCTCTTCTTCACTGAAATACAAGGCAGCGCCTTCATCAGCAAGGGCCTTTGCATTGGCATCCTGATGCCTGCCAGCCGCATGCGGATACGGTATAAGAATGGCTGGCTTCCCAAGGGCCGAAAGTTCTGCGATGGTCCCGGCCCCAGCCCTGCAAATAACAAGATCGGCCCACGAATAAGCCCGGGCCATGTCATTGATGAACGGATAGACCTTGGCGGCAACCCTTGTCTCTTCATACGAGGTCTGCACCATTCCGACATCCGCAGGCCCGCTCTGATGCACCACCTCGAGCATTACGCCGGATTTGGAAAGAAGCCCTATGGCTGAAACCACGAGCCTGTTGAGCCCGCTCGCACCCTGGCTTCCACCTATGACCAGGAGCCTTAAACGGCCATCCTTGACGATTTCATCTTTCTGTCTGCTATTGGCGAAAAGTGACATTCTGACAGGATTTCCGGTTACAACCACCTTGTTTCTTGGGAAAAACGCCCTTGCCCTTTCAGAGCTGAGAAGCACCACATCCACAAATCTGGATGCGATGCGGTTGGCAAGACCTGATACCAGATTTTGTTCATGGAGGGCGGCTGGAATGCCAAGGAGCCTTGCAGCCACAAGCACCGGCCCCGAGACATACCCGCCCACTCCAAGGACCACGTCAGGCCTGAATTCCTTAAGACATAAACATGCCTTCGCCACATAATATGGAAGGGTCGCCATCGACCGCAGGGCTGCAAGGCCGCCCACGCCTAGCATGGGTTTTACAGCCAGCACCCGGTATCGCCAACGTCTGGCGGCAAGGGCATCCTTTTCGACCAAACGGCCCGTGCCTATCCACATGACCTCAAGGGGCACACGAGCTTGCATGACTTCGGCCACAGCGACCCCTGGAAACACATGACCGCCCGTGCCTCCACCAGCTATTACAAGCCTGACAGCGCGTTCAAGGGGTCTGGTTGTATCACTTTTAAGGGCCAATTCTAAGCCTCCGTATCGGCAAGCCCGAGTACCGCCTCTTTAAAGACAGCCCCTCGTTCTTTATAGTCGGCAAACATGTCAAAACTTGCACAGGCCGGCGAAAGAAGAACCGCATCGCCTTTTTGCGCCCTTGAAGATGCGATCTCCACGGCCTCTTTCATCGCGCGCCTGCCGTCACTGGTCTCAGAGACCTCGTACATGGGGACCGCGCCCTTAAGCTCTCTCCTTATGGCCGAGGCCTCTTCCCCCATAAGAACCAGCGCCTTAACACCCCCCAGGATCAATGCATCCCGGAGCGGCCCGTAGCTCTCACCTTTTCCCCTGCCGCCTGCGATAAGGACGACGGGGGCCTCCATGGACTCAATGGCCTTGATGACAGAGCCTACGTTCGTGCCCTTTGAATCATCATAATAATTTATGCCACCCCTGGCAGCCACCCACTCTATCCTGTGAGAAGGGGCCTTGAAAGTGGCTATCGCGGCCTGAACCGCAGCGGGCCCGACGCCCGAGACCCTCGCAAGCAAGACGGCCGCTGCAAGATTTTCAAGGTTATGCCTGCCCTTAAGGGCCCATGAGGATGTATGATATATCTCTTCTCCGCTATTTTTAATGGATTCCAGCAAGTTAACCCTTATCAGGCCCTTGTCGGCCTCTATAACCGCTCCGTTGCGGCCCATATCATCAAACCCGAAAAAAAGCCTGCCTCCGGCGCCCCTTTCGATGAATGGCGCAAGGTTCACATCAGCGCCGTTTAATATGCTCCATCCGCCTTCGCCCTGCATATCCAGAAGCCTTGCCTTGCTATGACCGTAGGCGTGGAGGTCCTGATAGCGGTCCATGTGATCGGGCGCAAGGTTCAAGATGGCCGCAGCGGCGAACCTGGGCTCGTTGAAAAACGTCTCACCAAGGGGGAAATAGTCAAGCTGAAAACTGCTCATTTCAAGGATGGCCACCTCTTCGCTTGCACCTTCAAGGATGAGGTTCAAAAGCGGCTCGCCTATATTGCCCGCCACCCTATAAGGCACCCCTGCGTTTCTGAACATCTCACCCACAAGGCTTGTGGTGGTCGTCTTGCCATTTGTACCTGTTATTGCAATCATCGGTCCGCGCCACATGGATGCGGCCAGGGCGAGTTCGCCGAGCACAGGCACCCCTGCGTTCCTGGCCGCCTTTAGGGCGGGGATGTCATACGGAATCCCAGGGCTTGCGATGATCAGGTCTGATGAAAGGCAGGTCTTTTCATCCTGGTGCCCGGCCTCGATAAACACGTGGTTTTTCATGCACCAGTCTACGAAATCTTGAGGCCAGTCCTCCAAGGGC
>JAJYLJ010000162.1 GCA_021787835.1 Deltaproteobacteria bacterium
TGCCCGAGTGTCTTAATCGGGCATCCATTTTGACGTTTTTGTAAATTGGATTCCCGCCTGCGCGGGAATGACGGCCCAAAACATTCCTGAGCCAAATGTAAAGAACTGTTAGGGACACTACACTAGACTAGTGTAGTACGGCCTGAATCTCTTTACATTAGAAAGTTCCAGAAAATCCGTTTTTCGTCATTCCCGAGGTATTAATCGGGAATCCAGTGACTTTGATTTTTGCCGGTCATAAGACAACGCCGCTGGCCTGACTTGATCTTTTTACGGATAAAATCGGGCGCTAACTACACGCGGGAATGAGGCCAAAACACTCGAACAAAGGACACTACACTAGCTCCGGCTTAAAAGCAGGGGAAGGCCGACGGCACTCCTCAAGTATTTATCACTTGGAGTCAGCAGGTTTTTTTCTGGTTGCAGTTTGGAAAAACTGCAGTTCTTGTGGAAAATTCATATGAAATGATAATATTTTTCAAAGGGCGAAAACAGGAACCCGATAAGGGCAGGCTATGCGCTATTGAACCGGTGAGGATTTTAAATGAATCGATGTGAATGGGCCGGCAGGAGCGCGTTAGAGCAGCATTATCATGATAATGAATGGGGTGAACCAATTCACGGCGACAGAAGGCTATTTGAGTTTCTTATTTTGGAAGGCGCGCAGGCAGGGCTGAGCTGGTCCAGGGAACTCAAAAAAAGGGCGGGCAAAACGAGTCGGGTCCGCCCGGACCCCCGGAAGTCTGCCTCCAGATGACGTTATCATTTTTACTGGAACCAACTCCCTGTGCCAAATGTGAACGCCTGGTGAAGTATCGGTCTGCCATCAAGCCCAAAAAATCTCTGTTCCTTCATTACCACAATAACCCGGTGCTGCCCTTTGGTGATGAAAGCGCTTGGCTTCTGATATGCGGACTGGCGCCAGGGGCCCATGGTGCAAACCGGACGGGCAGGGTGTTCACCGGTGACGGCGCCGGAGAGCTGCTTTATCGTGCCCTCTTTGAAGCCGGGCTTTCGACCGGGCCGGAATCCGTGAGCGCTGACGATGGGCTGGACCTGAAAGGTGTCATTATCACAAACGCTCTTCTTTGTGTGCCGCCGGGCAATAAGGCCCTGCCTTCGGAATTCAATAATTGCAGGCCGAACCTGGAAGCCCTGCTTGCCGCCAAGCCTTTGGTAACGGACATTCTTTGCATCGGCCGCGATGCTTTTATTCAAGTATGTAAGGTTCTGGGGGAGCGGGCCCATGAATTCAGGAACAATGGGGAATACAGGGTAGGGCGCTATAAGGTCTGGGCCATATATCATTGTTCGCGTCTCAATCAAAATACTGGGCGGATCAAAATGGAAGATATGGTATCGCTTTTAAAACGTATTAAAAAAGCAAAGAATCCCGGCAATGATTTGCTTAACTCGGGGGTAAAAGGCGGGAGTATCTCATGAATATCGCCGGTCTGGTTTTTGAGGGGAGGCTGCCCAAAAAGCCCTGGCATCATGAATTTAATGTCAAAAAACTTCTCAGGCAAGCCCGGGCGCGATTCTTCTAAATAATTTCCGAAGAAGATCGTGCCCAGTTCAGAGCAGTTATTGACATCATACCTCGGGCTAACAATTCCCGGTCAAAACCATATTTTTACCGTTTTTCTTTGCCTTATACATAAATGCGTCGGCCATTTTCATTAAATTTTCCAATGAGCATTGCGCATTCTTGCGAGTGACGATACCAATGCTGAAGGTTACCGGCCATCCATTCTTCTCCATTGTCCTTGAAAGATGGTCCCGGACTTTAGTCACGGCCACCATGGCAGCCCCGCTTTCTGTCTCCGGCAAAAGAATGGCGAACTCGTCCCCGCCGATCCTCGCAACAATATCCGTTTTCCGTAATGTCTTCTGAATTTCAATGGCGACGGCATGAAGAAGATGGTCGCCTGAAGCATGACCGAAATTGTCGTTGACTCTTTTGAAGTTGTCGATGTCCACAACGACTATCGAAAGGGGGCGGTCATATCTTGTGGAACGTGCAAATTCAATTTCCGCCTGCTCATAAAAGTCCCTGGCGTTCGAGACCTCCGTCAGGTAGTCAATGCGGGCAAAGCCTCTTTCCCTCTGAAGCACGCTTTTCATCGTCGAAAAAGAGTAAGCCACCGTCAACAAGAGGCCGAGTCCCATAATTCCGTTCCAAACCGGGATCACAGAATGGGAAGAGGCATGCACCGCTATCACATCGGCCAAAAACCATATGAAGGCGCAGAATAATGACATCAGTACAGCGGGCGTTCGTCCAGTGAATTTCCATGAGATCAGCAAAACCGGGAATAGATAGAATAAAGACAGGTTAATTCCGCCGCCGGTTATGTTATCCAGCACCCCTATGGAGATTGCCAGCAGGATCCCGGCGAACGCGATGACGAATTCGGGAATTTTGTCGAGAACCCCCTTGATGGTTTCAATCTTCATGTCCATCACCTCGGTTAACTCTGAAATGCTCTCTGCAGCGCCGTTCAGTTTTTCCATCATTTTTTTAATAACCTCGATCTGTCCGGATTGTCTTCGGACCGTAAGAAGATTGTTTGCAGAAGCGCTGAAATTCTGGAAACCGCCGCCCACGGAATTCATTGTCTGATGTCCGGCTGATCGCATAGTCATTTTCTTTATCTCCTTTATTGCAACCATGACTCCGAACATGAAGAGCAAGTCTTATGCCAGAATTACCCGGCCAGACAAAATTTATTTAAAAAAGCAGCAATATTTTCGGATGTGTCCGGATTTGCTAACGATAAGTATCTGATTTTCGGAGCTTTATTGTGCCCATACTTCGAGGAGGCAAATGGGGCTGTTAAAGATACCCGCTGGAAACTATGATAAAAATGGATCCGTCATCTTAATGACTCTGTTTGCTATCCGAGTATTGTCAATAAAATGACGAATTTTTCGTTTGGGTGTAATTAAAGAAGTGCCGGATTTTTTTTCAGAAAAAAGGGAGGACCCTTTAAAAGGGTCCTCCTCCAAGTTATTTACAGTTTTTCTACGTTAATAGCCCTTGGGCCCTTGGGGCCTTTTTCGCTTTCGAAGCTTACTGCATCACCCTCGGCAAGGGACTTGAAACCGTTGCCCTGGATGGTGCTGTGATGGACGAAGTAC
>JAJYLJ010000163.1 GCA_021787835.1 Deltaproteobacteria bacterium
GGTTTCTGTTTGAGCGACTGCCCTATGCAACAACGCCTGAGGACTACAAGCAACTTACTCCGCTATACCTTGACCGTGGCGAGTTCGACGCTATGCCCACCCCTGTACTTCTCTAAACGCTTACGATTCTGTCGTATTCACGGCTTTTACTTGTAACCGACAGCCTGGGATGCATGATGGCAGCTTGCAATCAGTGGGCGAAGGCTCAAAAATCCGGATAGGCTCAATAATGACGCCTTTAAATTGCACAGGTTGAGGCATGAAGACTGTGGGAGAAACGGAGGCGATTTTTAAATCCGATTTGGCAGTCCGTATCTGTTTGCCGTCGGAAACCGTGGTAATCAGGGTGTAATCGCCCGTTGCTATGTCTTTTGGCATCGTGAACCTCATCGTTGAAAGATATGTGCCCTGCGCCCGGACCACCTCCCGCTTGGCGAGTTGTATCCTTTCCTTGCCGCTAACAAGTGTTCTTGTCTCGGTTATTCTAAGCTTTTGCGTCTCGGAGGGCGCAAGCACCGTGTATTGGACACGTGCCTCCACTTTCGAGCCGGGCGTCGTTTTTTGGGGAACGACCAGGGAGTCGTCTATCTCGATTTTTTCCTCCCTGGCGGTGTAATGATACCTTTTTGCGGCTTCAGCCCTCGATGCCATTTTTTTATCGTAGTAATTGCCGGCTACCGCTCCGATGATGGCCCCGGCAAAGGCTCCCAGTATGGCCCCTTTGGTGTCGCCAAAAATGGCCCCCAGGACGCCGCCAGCGACCGCTCCTGTAGTTGCCCCTTTCTCTGTGCCAGACATGGAAGCGCATGAGGCAAGCTGAAGGCCTAAAAAGGAAATCACAAGCATGATTATCACGAACCTTCTCATAAGCACCCCCTTTAGTGTTCAACCACAAAGATCAGGTCCCTCACGCCTTTTGTCTCTTTAAAAGACTTCGCGATCTCAAATGCCTTGTCCTTGTCTTCCTGGCTGCTCGCGGAGCCTTTTAATGTAACCCTCAGGTCATTGTCCACTTCGGCGGAAATGCCGGTTAATCCCGCGACCCTCAATGCCCTGTTGATATTGCTTTCAAGTTCGTATGGATTCGGATGAGGAGGCGCGGGCGCGGGCGGGGGCGGCGGCAGAGGCGCAACCACCGGGACCTGGATGTTATCCCTTACGTCTTTTATGTCCCTGAAAGACCGTGCCAGCTTAATCGCTGCATCTTTCTCCTTTTTGCTCTTTGCGGACCCGGCCAGTGTCGCTACCAAGCCGGCGTCGACTTGCGCATAGATATCCCTTAAACCCCTCTTTCTTAATGCCCTGTTCACGTCTCTTTCAAGCTTGCCGGCGTCAACGGACGGGACGACTGTTTCAGGCGGCGGAATTGTGGGCGTGATTTTCGGAGCCGGCAGAGCCGGCTTTGCCTCAGGTAGTTCCTTGATTTTTTCAGGCTTCTTCGGGAGTGCGGCCGTCTTGTGTGCCGGCGGAGAAACGGCGGCCTTGCCGGGCGCTGCCTGTCTGGAGAAATAAAGGAAGGCCCCGGCCCCGGCCGTTATCAGGATTGCGGCGCCAACGGCAAGCCATATCCATGTTTTCGGCCTCCCCCTGGCAGGCGCCCGTTCGACGCTGGGAGCGACCGGCTCCCGGATTTTACGCGTGGCGGCTTTCTCCGGTTTGATCCCAGTCTTCTCCACGGCAGGCATGGTCTCCGCTTTCAACGGGGTCCCGTCCGCCCTGCAAAATTTGGCCGTTATGGGATTCGGGGCTCCGCATTTCGTGCAGACGATCACATCTTTCGGGGCGGAAATTTCAACAGGTCCCACCGCCGGTTTTTCTTCGGCTTGCTGGAAGTTATAACCGTCTGCTTTGCAGAACTTCGCAGTCACCGGATTTTCGGCGCCGCAGGACGGGCATTTCTTTGTCATGGCATCCGCCTTTGCCATCTCGACCTTCGCTCCGCACTTCGGACAGAATTTTGCGGTATCGGGTATGCTTGTATTGCACTTTTCGCAGATCATAGACGCCTCATTTTTTTATTGAAGTCTTTCTCCACAGTTCGTGCAGAAAGCTGCTGAAACCGGGTTTTCCCTCCCGCACTGGGTGCAGTATATGCCTGGGACCGGTTTCTCCTTATGAGGGGCGATCTTCAGGGCAAGAAATACCACAACCCCTATCAATACAACCGCAAGCAAAAAAATCACCCTGCCCCTGTTTTCCAAAAAAGCAGGCATTGAAATGCCAGTTGATCTGGCGTAAAGCCTCGTGCCTTCTCGAAAGCCTTGCAGGTTCCACTTGATCTCATGATATGAGACTTTTATCCCGTTGGTATCTTCTACCCTTCCGGGCAATCGTATCCTCATTTCATAAGGGAAAAGCATGGACGAACTCCTTCGCTGCCTGACCTCAACGTAATAAGATTTATGGAAAACACTTTTCCTCCCGGAAGAAAATGAATAACTGCTCTCTTCATCATTCAGCTCAGAGATATTCTTGAACGCTCTGCCGAAAATTACGACATGTTTTCCTTCCATTTTTCTCTCGCCAATGATTCGCCATCCCTTTGGGATGTCTTTTTTAAGACCAGGGACTACTTGCCCGGCCCATTCGTCCTGCACCGCGAACTCGATCCTTGCATCCCCTGATCCATCCCTGTTGATGTTTATCCTTTCTTTCACCTCAAGACAGGATGCAAGGATAAAAAGCAAAACGAAATATAGAAACGCTCCAATTGCCCGCTTCATTGCCCGTCGCGAAGGCAACTTATATCCCGATATTGCAGATTCTCCGGTATTCATAGATTTTTCAAAAGCACGGAAAAAATGAGCTTGCTGAACCAGGCGCTCAGGATAAGCATTAGCGGCACAGCAATTGCCGAGCCGCCTTCCGATATTTTGGATATCTTTGTGCAGCCGCTGTATAGGACAAGAATCGTGTAACAGATGGTAAAGACGAGGAGTATCAAAATGACGTTGAAATTGCCGATGCCGAGCAGGCCGATTAAAAAAATAAGGGTCTTCGCGTAAGAGTGTGGGTCATTTATATCTCCTTGAGCATGCAAGTAAGGACTTTTAGGCGAAGGTATTCTTCATCTCTTAGTCCGTATGCCCTTCTCTGAATGACCCTTATCTTATTG
>JAJYLJ010000164.1 GCA_021787835.1 Deltaproteobacteria bacterium
ATTATTTAAACGGTTCAAACCTTTTACACCAATATGACATACGGCACACTTTGTATTGGAAGCAAAGGCCACCTCTCCATTATGGCAAGAACCACAGTATTTGCCCGCGTAAAGTGATTTCATATTAAAATCACCTTTTGCCTCAGCAGTTCCCTTTGCCATCTCAAAGAGCTTATCGTGGCAGTCCTCACATTTAAAACCATTGGCTATATGCGTTTTATGATCAAAAAGGACCGCCTTAACGGGCTTTGTAAAGATGATGGGGCCGCCGCCTTCATCGTCGCCAGCTATAGCCATTTTATATGAAAGACATGACAGTGCAAAAATGAAAACTGCACATATACCAATAATTATATTTTTTTTCATATGCCATCCTCACATTTTTCGATTTTTTATATATCTATTCCTGACTCGACACATCAATTCCGATTATCCCTTTGTATAGAATACATTAGGCAACGTGCCTGTCTCGGGCCTCAATACCCAGACCACTCTTTCGGGCTCATGGACAAGCTTATAAACTCTGTTGGATGGATCTGAAATATCTCCAAATATCCTGACATCGGCTGGGCATGCAGCGGCACAGGCCGTTAGTGTCTCACCCTTTGAAAGTCTATTTGCCCAACAAAAATCACATTTATCAATCGCCCGTATCTCTTCATTAAAATAGCGCGCGTTATAAGGACATGCCGCCATACAAGTCTTGCAGCCTATGCATTTTTTTATATGCATTCTGACTATGCCTGTCTTAGGGTCTTTATATGTGGCCTTGGTAGGACACACCCTGACGCAAGGCGGACGGTTGCAATGATTACATAAAACAGGCATAAACTCTCTCTGCTTGGCGTTGGGCCCTATTTCCAGCTCTCTCTCCAAGACAGTTGTGCGATAACCATAATCAGGAACATGATTTGTTTTTACACAGGCATCCATACAGAGCTGGCAATCTATACAGCGATCCTGCCGTATCACCATGCTGTAATGAGGTTTATAAGGATATTGTTTCAGTACGATTCCTTCAACATCCGCACCAGCCTTACGCGCGGATGTCAATGAAAGAACCGATCCTCCAGCAAAAACACCAGTCACAATAAGACCTAGACGCAAAAAATCTCTTCTCTCTTTCGATGGCAAGTGATCGGTACCTTCATTTTTTAATCTTTCAAGGTCTTCAATCTTCATTTATTCCTCCATATTATAGGCCTCACCTAGTGCGATAGGTAGGCATCTAAATTTTTAGCCACTAAGCAGTTTTTAATAGTAATTCCTTAACTCTTTTTGTCAACAAACGCATATCTAAAAAACTATCGAAAGGCTCTTTTGAGCCATATTCGCTATATTGGCAAGCCCTTCAGGCTGAACTCCAAGATAAATCACTCCAAGTGCAGCGGCCAGCAATGCCAATGCCGTTGGAGCAGCTACGCGCCCAAGGGCAAAATCCCTGGAAGGGTCCTTCATATAAAGCATATATATAACTCTGAGGTAATAGTACGCCCCTATCGCACTGGTCAGTATGCCCAACGCGGCCAACAACAAATATCCCTCCTTTATCACTGCGGCGAAGACATAGAATTTCGCGATGAAGCCAACTGTGGGCGGCAGTCCTGCCATTGACACAAGAAACAAAGACATGAGAAAACTAAGCCCTGGGTATTTATATCCAAGCCCCTTGTAATCTTCTATGGTTTGCGCGCATCGCTCGTTGCCATCTATTATATACAATACGCCAAACGCCCCGAGACTCATCAATGTATATGAAAAGAGATAAAACAAGACCCCCATGCGGCCATCGCCGTTTCCGGCCAATATCCCAAGCGCCATATAACCAGCGTGCGCTATTGACGAGTATGCAAGCATACGTTTAATATTTTGCTGAGAAACGGCAAGAAAATTACCAAAGAACATGGTCAACAAGGACAGCCACCAGAGAACCGGCTTCCAATACAGACCTAAAACGGCCAAATTGACGGTTGGACAGAACACAGGATTCCCGCTGTTGCTCAACATTGGTGAAAAGGCTACGGTCAAAATTTTTATAAATACACCAAAGGCGCCAGCCTTAACCACTGTAGCCATAAAACCGGTAACCGATGATGGGCTGCCTTCATATACATCCGGCGTCCACATATGAAACGGCACCATGGCCATCTTGAAAAAGAGACCGGCCATAATCATGGCAAGCGCGATAAGAACGGCTGGTTTGTCAAAAAGACCGGCCGAAAGAATAACGGCTATGCGGGCGAGATTCACTGTTCCGGTGATTCCATATATCAAAACCACACCGAACAGGAAAAAAGCCGAACCGAAACTGCCCAGCAAAAAATATTTAAGCGCCCCTTCTTGAGACATACGGTCGTCTTTTAGGAAGGCTGCAAGCACATAAACAGCCAAAGACATTATCTCAAGGGCTATAAATGTCATAAGTAAATCTATGGCTTGCACCATAGCAACCGTGCCATAAAGGGCAAAAACAAGCAGAATAAAGTACTCTCCCCTTGCGAGATGGTTATTGCGCACATACCCCATGCTTATCAACGCCGACAGCAAGCCACCAACCAAAATGACAACTATAATAAAGGCTGCAAACTTCTCGGCCGAGAATACATTCATCAATACAATATTTGTTAAAGACCATTCCCTATAAATAACGTGACCCAGGGCGGCAAAGATTCCAACGACAGTCAGCCACCCCATCCTGGAAATGCGCTTATCAGCATCGTCGTTGGGCAAATACAGATCAAGCAAAATAAGCGCAAGACCTAAAAAAAGAAGTATCAGCTGCACCCCTGCTATTTGCCAGAGCTGTGTTAAATTAAAGGCATATCCACTCATATTCATCACCCCTGTGCCTTACTGTCTGCTTCCATATATTTTATATTTTTCGGCAGATCCGCTGCCGCAATGATATAACTGCGCCACATCTGCCCCATTATCCATCTTGACCTGCCCAATAAAGTGGTCAACTGAACTGTGCATCTTGTCCAGAAAGAAATTTGGATACAGACCTATCCAAAAAATAAACACCAAAAGCGGGGCCAAATAGCCAAACTCTCTTAGGCTGAGATCAGGGAGTTTCAAATTCTTTGGGTTTGTAACCTCGCCATAGAATACCCG
>JAJYLJ010000040.1 GCA_021787835.1 Deltaproteobacteria bacterium
TCGTTCTGATAGCTGACCAGTTGAAAGTTGGTGGAACGGCCCACTCTGAGTTTCTCGGTTTCAATCTCAACCTTCTTTTCAGATAATATCCGCAATTGTTTTGCCAGTTTTATCTGCCGCAGCTTCATCTCTGCGTCGCACACCGCATCGTGCACCTCTATCTCGATATTCCGGCGCTGTTGAGCCAGATCATTTTCAATTTTCCTTATATTGATCTCCGCCGCAATATATCCCTGCCGGATCGAAAGGTCGCCGATCGGCACGGTCAGTTTGAGGCCGGCATTCCAATTGCCAAGGCTGGTATTACCCCCTGATGGACCTGATCGGGTATAATTTTGCGCATATCCGCCGGTTAACGACAAATCCCATAGGGTGCTGTTTTTAGCCGTTACCAGATTTATCTTGGCTAATTCATAGTCCAGAAGAGAACGCTGGTAATCCGGCCTGTTTTCAAACGCCAGCTTGACAGCTTGTTCGTAACTGTACGGCAAAGGTGGGATATCGGTTTCCAGCAACGGCGTTATCATGGTGTGCTTGTCTATGTCTATGTCCATGGCCTTGGTCAGGGCCAGCCGGGCGGTATCGACGGCATTTTCAGATGAAAGCAGGCTAAACTCCCTGCTGGCCACATCGGCCTCGGACTGCACGATTTCGCTTGCCGCCATGCGCCCTGCGGCTATTAATTCATGGTTTATGGCCAGCAAATCCTTGCTTCGTTCAAGCGATTGTTTTGCAATCTCCAGTGATTTGATGGCCTGGACATAATTGCGGTAGGCCACAATTACTGAGGTAAGAGTGCCGATCAAGGTTGATTTTAGGGAAAGTATATTCATTTGCTCGGTGATCCTGGCGGTCCGAACCGATGCCATGGCGACATCAAATCCGCCCCCTTTCAGCAACGGCTGGATAAGAGAGACATTCCACCCATAGTCGCTGCGGGTGGGGGCTGTTTCCGTGTTGGTGGTTACATGACTCGCGCCGAGCACGACGGCTGCGCCGGTCGGCAGCAGTTCGGTAACGGCGCCGGCGGCAGTGGTTGTGATTATTCTG
This sequence comes from Deltaproteobacteria bacterium, assembly GCA_021787835.1. Lineage (GTDB taxonomy): Bacteria > Desulfobacterota > Dissulfuribacteria > Dissulfuribacterales > Sh68 > JAJYLJ01. The sequence continues at coordinate 1,051 of JAJYLJ010000040.1, forward strand.
GATTTGTCTGCGCTGCTTCCGCTGGCGTAAGGTACAGTTTAGGGCTGAATTTGTCTTCCGCCACGCGCAGGTCATACTTTTGCACTACCCTGTCAAGATAGGCGTTCTTGATGGTACGGTTCTGCTGCAGGGTGATGGCGATGCAGTCTCTAAGTGAAAGCAGTTTTTCATCAGCGGCGGAGGCTACGGCCAAGCCGATAAACATGCAAGCTAATAGAGCGGCATGCCATCTTTTGATCACTGATTCATATCCTAAGATAAGCTGAACAAAAAAATATAATATCCAGCCCCTTGCAAGATAACGATAGGATTATTTTTGCAATTATATAATGATATAATGGTGGGCGGTACTGGATTTGAACCAGTGGCTTCCACCGTGTGAGGATGGCACTCTAACCTCTGAGTTAACCGCCCGGCCGATACGTCTAGATTATGTAGCCTATTATGGTTTTGTTTGCAATACAGGAATCATAAATTGTATTATATGAGCTGCCATGCACACAGGTTTGAAAATAACAATCATAGGTCCAGGGGCTATGGGCTGTCTGTTGGCAGGTTATATAAGCAGGTCAGGCCTTCCCGTCTCTATCCTCGACTACAAGAGTGACAGGGCCAAGAGGCTTTCCAAGAACGGGATATACATCGAGACTGGCGAGGGAAATTTTCAAAGCTTTCCAAGAATAACCGCCGATGCCTCAACCCTTGGCGCACAAGATGCCGTCCTGGTCCTCGTAAAGGCCGGCCAGACAGCAAATGCGTTAAAACAGGCAAGACCCCTTATAGGGGAAGGGACTGTCGTCGTATCCCTTCAAAACGGCATAGGACATGAAGAGACTCTTTCGAATATAGCCAAACCAGAATCAATTGCGTTGGGCGTCACAACACAGGGGGCGACCCTTCTAAGAGAAGGCTGCGTAAAACATGCTGGCCAAGGAGAGACGACAATAGGCCTATTAAAGGCATACGACCTGTCGCTTGAGAAATTAAACGCCCTTTCCCGTCTCCTTACAAGCTCAGGCTGGCCCTGTTCGCTGGCTGATGACATATTTCCACATATCTGGAAGAAATTATTGGCCAATGTCGGAGTAAATGCCCTGGCGGCCCTTACCGGCATTAAAAATGGCGATATATTGACACTTGAGCACATGAAAAGGCTACAGGGGCTGGCTGTAATAGAGGCATGGAAAGTGGCCGCGGAAAAGGGGATCAAAATAAATCTTGATCTTGACGAAGCGGTTGAATACGTTAGGTCCGTATGCACTGAAACAGCAGGGAATATCTCCTCTATGTTGCAGGACCGCATTTTAAATAAACCTACGGAGATAGACTACATAAACGGCGCTATCGTGCGGATGGCCGGAAAACTGGGAATAGATACACCAGTTAACGAAGTCTTGAGCACCCTCGTAAAGGTCAGCTCGGCCAGGGGATGGAAACCGGTCAAACCAGATTGACAATTCCTTGTTTTCCGTATTAAAAATCTGCTTACACTATAAAGGTTAAACAGCCCGGGTGGTGAAATTGGTAGACACAAGGGACTTAAAATCCCTCGGCCGCAAGGCCATGCCGGTTCGACCCCGGCCCCGGGCACCAAAAAGACACCAAAGGCAACCTGATAGCGCCCATGACAACCAGACGTAAAACGAGCCTTTGCTTTATCCGGCCTCAACAGGATCAAATAAAGTCCACTGGCAGCCAGTGGTGACGGCTAGAAGATTTACAGCGTAAATTCAGGGCCCTGGCCCCGTGTCTTTCCTGCGCCGCCTCCCGCACCAGCCCTCCAAGGTATTCCCCGCCTTTATAGATGGGCAGATTGTCTATTTTTCTCGGCTGGCTCCAGCGTGCCATCGGCGGCTGACATAAAACATGAAGACAGATTCTTGCGAAATACCTGCGGGGATGAAGTTGATATGCCCATAATGAAAAAACATATCGACACCGGTGGAGGTAAGATCAAATGGAACATTTTCAATGACTTCTCAAAGGGGGTCGGCAGAGAGATTTTCTATCAGGACAGAAACATCGGCCAAGCAGTAGCAACTTCCGCTTCTATGCGCGGCTCAGATGGATGATTTCAATAAAAGATATTATAAAATATAAAGAACTTAACGACCAGACATTAACGCCATAGACAGATAACCGGAGGTAGCATGCCGACAAAACCATGTTTTCAAGATCTTGAAAATCTGGAAGATATCTACATATATATCACGCAGGCGGATATGCCATCCATGTCCGCAACTATAAAAAAGATCATAGAACTAAATCCTGAATATGAATCTCCGAGTAATGATCTTACACAAATCATACTTGAAGACTATGGACTCATAGGTAAAGTACTCAAAACTGTTAACTCAATTTATTACAACAGATTCGGCAAAGAGATCACAACGGTTACGCAGGCTGTAATGCTCTTGGGTTTTATCACCATAAAGGAGCTGGCATTAAGCATGGCCCTGTTGGATTTGTCTCACTCAAACAACTCTGCGATATTAAAAAAATTACTTGCTCAGGCCTTCATTTCGGCACATCTGGCCATACAGATAGCAGAGAAAAAAAATCCCAACAATAATTGCATGATGGAAGAATACTTCTTATCCGCTCTATTTTATCCCCTGCCAAGAATATTGACCGCCCTTTATGATGAAAAATGCTATCTGACCTTGGCGGATGAAGAAATTAGAGGCATCCAGGAAAGGCAGACAAAAGTGAAAAGATTTTGGATGCGCATCGGACAAACTATAGGCAAGACATGGAATTTACCTTCAACTATTAAAACGAATCTTGAATTTGCACCGCAAGCTATAAAACATAGATGGATTAAAGACCAAGAATTAATACCATCAATTCATATATGCACATCTGCAATTATAGAACAAGATCAAGATAATATTTCAACACAAATAAAAAAAATTGAACAGATTTCAGGTGTTGAAATATCAGAATTAAAAACATATATAACAACTGCAATAAATAAATCATTAATATGCTATCCAACATTAAATAATATTATAAAAGATGTAAAAAATACTTTTATAGAAACTACAGATATTGATAAGATCAATAAATTAGAAGACTTAACAAAAGACAAAAACAAAGAAGATAGTTCAAAGGAAAAAGAGTTGAATAAATCAATATCATTGATAGAATTGCTGACAGAATTTACAGATGTTATCATGAATCCAAATATAGCGCTAGATCAAACTATACTTATGTCAGTAGAAATATTGCATAAAGGAATAGACTTAAAGAGGGTGCTTTTTTGCCTTTTAACAGCAGAAAAAAATGCAATGACAGTAAGATACGGAATAGGGGAAAAAGTAGAAAAGTTACGCAATAATGTTATTATCAAATACCCACCAAAAAATGATAAACTTAAAAAAATATTTAAAAATGGAATGGGACAATATATAACATGGAACGATCTGCCAGAATTTACACAAATACAAGGCCTAGAAAACAACACCATATTTATATTTCCAATAACTATTAGTGACAAGACAATAGGATGTTTTATCCTTGAGTTAAAACATGATTTGAATCAAGAAAAGTTAAACTATATAAAAACAATTCAAAATCTTATTACAATGGCCATGCAAAAACAACAAAGATAACAACATCTTTGACTCATTCAGCCTCAAAAAGACATTTGTGTTGCCTAAATTGCAAAATTGCAATGAATGGCGGAAAACATGGATCGATCGAGCTCGATAGACTATTTTTATATGGTGATGTCGAGACATGGCTTTATAAATTTTGATCAATTGAATAAAATTTAAAAAAGCAATAATCAAACGGCTTGCATATTTAGAAGAAAAGGCTAAGATACCGATCATGCTTTGCGTTGCTTTATCGCTATTATAATCTCTATTTATATTTGGTGTCTATCTGAAGAGCGATTACTCCTCATCAATCAAATATTAACTCATGGGCTATCTTAAAAAAGAGGTAAACTGCCTTGTCGGTAAGGCGATACATTCATACAATCTTCTTGCCGACAAGGACCGTATTATCGTAGCCCTTTCCGGCGGGGCCGACAGCCTTCTCGCCCTCTGGTTTTTGAGGCACTGGCTTCAAAAGGCGCCTATAGACTATGAGTTGACCGCTGTGCATCTGGATATGGGTTTTGGCGGGGAGACCGCCAAAATAATAAGAGAATACCTTAAGCTTCAGGGCCTTTCTTATCACATTGAAGATACGGGCTACGGCCCTTACGCGCATGGGCCGGAAAACCGCGGAAAAAGCCCGTGCTTTATCTGCTCGATGCTCAGAAGAAAGAGGCTTTTTGAACTCGCCCATAGGTTCAATTGCAATAAGATAGCATTTGGCCACAACATGGACGACGTCATCGAGACCTTTTTTTTAAACATGTGCTATATAGGCGAAATGAGCACCATGGTGCCGCGTCAAGAGATGTTCAAAGGGCTTCTGACCTTGATCCGCCCGCTTGCCCTTGTTGAGAAGGCAAAAATTCTGCGCATGGCCAAAGAGCTCCGCCTGCCCGTGACTCCAAATCCTTGTCCTTCAGCTGACAGGGGCAAAAGACAAGAAATCAAAGACCTTCTTAACTCCATCTATAAGGCGAACCGGCATGCGAGAAACAATATCATGCGCGGCCTTTCGCACATAAGGCCAGAATATCTTCCCGGCTGACGGCGCCCTGTCTCAAGATAACCGGAGGGTCAACGGTTATGTCAACGATGCTGGATGGCTGGCCGCCATGGGCAGGACCGGCGTCAAGAATGAAATCAAGCCCTTTCGGGCATGAACCTAGCTGTTTCATGACCTCCGCTGCGGTATTTGCAGCCGGATGGCCGGACAGATTGGCGCTGGTCGCGGTAATGGGCGCACCCAGCCTTTCAACAAGGGCTGCTGCGACAGAATGGCTCGACACCCTGACGCCGACCTTGCCGGTTGAGGCGCAAAGGGGCCATGGAAGCCCTGGCCTTGCCGAGAAAAGGATAGTGAGCGGGCCGGGCCAGAATTTCTCCATAATTGGATATGCGGCTTCCGGAATGTGGGCCGCAAGTCTTTCGAGCCACGATGGATCTTTAACGATGACAAGAAGAGGCTTGTCTTGGGGGCGCCTTTTGATCTCGTATATCCTGAAAAGGGCATCTATGGCCTCGATAGACGCCCCAAGGCCATAGCTTGTCTCGGTGGGGTATGCGACTACTCCGCCCTGCCTTAGCACATCCGCCGCGCACCGCGTCAGATCCTGTAAGTTTCTGTCCTTTAAACCCATAAGACTCAAGATCTTTTATTAAGCCCCTCTATTTCGCGCGCCTGCTTTTCTCTATATTTGACAAGCCGATCCTTGAGCGCCGGGTCGCTTAGTGAGAGCATCTGCATAGCCAGAAAGGCTGCATTTTTCGCACCTGCCTTGCCTATGGCCACAGTTGCAACAGGTACGCCAGGAGGCATTTGAACCGTTGAAAGCAAGGCATCGAGACCGTTTAGGGGAGAGCTGTTTATGGGGATGCCTATTACAGGAAGGATAGAGTGAGCGGCCATGGCGCCGGCAAGATGCGCGGCCATGCCTGCCCCGGCGATAAGCACCTTTATACCCTTCTTGTCCGCCTCTTTTGCATAACTCGAGGCGAAATCAGGGCTGCGGTGAGCGGAGATGACATTCATCTCACACGGCACGCCGAATTCCAAAAATATCTTTCTCGTCTCTTCCATAACCTCCTTGTCGCTGGCGCTCCCCATGACTATTCCGACCTTGGGTGCATCGCCGTGCTGCCGGGCTATGTATTTCAAGGCCTTTTCGCCTATATCCCTCCGGCAGTGCTTGCCTTCCCAGGTAATCTTGTCCGCCGCCTCGTAGGCCTTCGTTATGGCGTCATGGATGGTCTCTCCGAGGGCCGTAACCGCAAGGACCCGCCCTCCGCTGGTTACATAACGCCCGTCTTTAACCGCCGTCCCGGAATGAAAGACCATGACGTCCTTCATTCCGGCTGCAGCCTCGAGACCGTCGATCACTTTGCCTGTTTCATATGCGCCAGGATAACCGCCTGAAGCCAGCACTACGCATACCGCTGGACGCGGGTCCCACTCAAGCCTGATTCTGTCAAGACGCCCTTCAATGGCTGCCTCAAAGACATCGGCAAGGTCGCTCTTAAGACGCATAAGCACCGGCTGCGCCTCCGGGTCGCCAAGGCGGCAGTTGAACTCAAGGACCTTCAAGCCCTTTTCGTTTATCATCAATCCAGCATAAAGGATGCCCTGATACGGCCTTCCCGCCTCTTCCATCGCCCTCACAGCCGGCACCATTATGCCGTTTACAGCCTGGCTGAAAAGACCCTCAGTCACCACAGGGGCAGGAGAATAAGCACCCATTCCGCCTGTATTGGGCCCCTTGTCCCCGTCAAACACCGCCTTGTGATCCTGGGAGGTTGCAAGAGGAAGCAAGGTCTTACCATCTGTAATGGCCATGAAAGACGCCTCTTCGCCCTGAAGAAACTCCTCGACGACAAGAAGCCCGCCGGCATCGCCAAAGGCCTTTTTGCGCAAGATAAGATCGACCGCCTCTTCCGCCTCATTAAACGTATCGGCTATAATGACACCCTTTCCCGCGGCAAGCCCGTCCGCCTTCAAGACCACTGGGACGCCTGTCTTGTCCCCGATATAATCAACAGCGGGTCCGTACTCTGAAAACACCTTGTAATATCCGGTAGGAATGCCCGCCCTTAAAAGCAGGTCCTTTGCAAACACCTTGCTTGCCTCTATCTCGGCGGCAAGCCTTGATGGGCCGAATATGGCAAGCCCTTCGGCCCTGAATCTGTCGACAATCCCACATGCAAGAGGCATTTCAGGGCCAACAACCGTAAGGTCGATCTCCTCCTTCCTGGCGAATTTCAAAAGGCCGTCTATATTGGATGCACTCACAGGTACGCATGTTGCATGTTGGCTTATGCCGGCGTTTCCGGGCGCGCAAAAAATCTCCTTTATCCTCTGGCTCCGGGAGAGTTTCCATGCAATTGCATGTTCACGCCCGCCGGAGCCTACAACCAATATCTTCTTCTTACTCATATATCTTCCCCTCCGTGCCCATGGACAATAAGACAGCCTATCGGCAGTTAGACAGACTGTCAACTTCCAGGCATGCCAAAATGCCACAGCAGCTATAAAAAGGCATTTTAATAATGCAGGGCCAGCCATACGGTCTCGCCATGAGGATCGGTCCAATCCACTCTATGTCTTGTATGGGCCGGAATATTAAGATGGTCCCCTGGCCAAAGCATGACTGGCTCATCTTCGTCTTCGATCATAAGACGCGCGCCACCCTTAAGGAGCATGACCCATTCATCCTTATCCTGGTCATACCAGCAGCCCTCAGGGGTTGAGTGTCCCATCGACACGATGCGCTCGAGACGGAACGGGCCGCTTCCAATTATATCCTCGAACAATTCTGTGCCGCGCTTTGCAGGTATTCCGGAATAGATATTTGATATCATCATGGCATCCATCCTATAATCACAATAGACATATGTGGTGCAAGCCACCTATGATTACTTTAACATCTTGATTGTCATGAGACAAAAAGGCAATTTTAATAAAAGCTGGAATATCTGTGACATCAATTGCAAGGGGCCGTTCTGATGATGAATCTGACCACACAAAGACGCCTTGTCTTTAGCTTTGCATTGACGTTTTTCATACTCGCCGCAGAGGTCATAGGCGGCGTGCTAAGCAACAGCCTTGCGCTCTTAAGCGATGCAGGCCATGTGCTGACAGACGCCTTTGCACTAGGGTTAAGCTTGGCGGCATTAAAGATAGGGCAAAGACCGGCCGACTACAGGGCGACCTTTGGCTATCAGAGAGTAGGCCTTCTTGCGGCCATGATAAACGGCGCAAGCCTCGTGGTCATAGCTATTTTTATCCTTATAGAGGCATACAGGCGCATCAAGTCTCCGCCCGAGATAGGCTCGTCCGTTATGTTGGCCGTGGCGGCGGCGGGTCTGTTGGGCAATCTTGCCATGGCCTTGGTGCTCGGCGCAAGACACCATGACCTTAACATGAAAAGCGTGTGGCTCCATGTCTTGGGGGACACCTTGTCATCAGTCGGCGTAATTGCGGCGGCGCTGATAATAAAGCTTACAGGATGGGGCATACTTGACCCCATCGTCAGCGTGCTGGTCGGCCTAATCGTTATAATGGGCGGATGGCGCGTGATAAAAGAGGCGTTATGGATATTTCTTGAATTAAGCCCGGCAGGGTTTCACGCTGAGGACATCTCGGATAAAATCTCCAAATTGCCAGGGGTAAGATGTGTGCACGATGTGCATGTATGGTCGATAGGGCACGGCGTGCCGGCATTTTCGGCCCATGTGCAAGTCGATGATCAAAAGATAAGCGAGGCCGACGCGGTAAGAAAGGAAATCGAGGGCGAGCTTGCCCGCATTGGGATACAGCACTCCGTCATACAGATGGAGTGCGCTCAGTGCAATGAAAACGGGCTTTATTGCCCGATGCAATACGGGCATGGACATGCCGGGCATATGCACTGATTCAATGGATCGCCCAAAACACATCGCTAAAAGCCCCCCTCTTTCGCCGGCAGATTCGTGGATACCCTCCGGACCTTCAAGACTGAGCTGTACGCCCCTTACGCCGGTTTGCGCCGGCCCTCTTGCGCACCTTTTCCGCGCATTGACGCCTTGTCTGAATTCCTCAAGAATAGTATAATTTTAAAAAAGATTTTAACCTTTGCCTTTTTCCCAAAGGGTTTGCATCGATTAATCCAGGCTTAGATGAAATACGATAAAGGATCAAAGCTGACCGAAAATATCCGGCTCAAGGAGGCGGTTATGGATGCAAAAAGGATCGTTTGGTTGATCATTATTATGGCATTTATTACGGCATTGGCCCTAACGGCCTCCATGTCCTTTGCGGGCCGGGGAGGACCAGGAAGCGGCGGCTGGGGCATGGGATCGGCCTATCAGAGGATGTACAACCCTGCGAGCGTTGAGACCATGTCAGGCACCGTTGAGGCGATTGACAGGACCATGCCTATGAGGAGGATGGCATATGGTGTCCATCTTATCCTCAAGACAGACAAAGAGACTATCCCTGTTCACCTCGGCCCTGGCTGGTACATTGAAAGGCAAGATATCCAGCTTAAAAAGGGCGATCAGGTTGAAGTCAAGGGTTCGAGGATAAACTATCAGGGCAAACCCGCCATAATAGCGGCGGAGATCAAAAAAGATGGTCACTTGCTTGTTCTTAGAGATGCCCAGGGCGTTCCGGCCTGGACGGGCTGGAGAAGATAATAAATAAATGCCCTGCCCTGAGCCGGAGGCAGGGCCTTAATCCCCACTGACTGATTACTGCTCCTCAACACAATAATTTATGGAAGCTAAAGAAATCACAGGGCTTTCCGAGGGTGAAGCTGCGCACAGGCTTGCTGAAGATGGCTATAATGAACTGGCCTCACAAAAAAAACAAGGTGTATTCACAATATTTCTGAATGTAATAAAAGAGCCCATGCTGCTCCTGCTCATAGGAAGCGGCCTGATCTATCTGGTGCTTGGCGAGGCGAAGGATGCGCTGATGCTTACAAGCTTTGTATTTGTAGTCATCGGCATCACCTTCCACCAGGAACGCAAAACCGAACGTACACTGGAGGCCCTACGCAACATATCAAGCCCGCGCGCCCTTGTTATCCGTGACGGCCTTGAACGCCGCATCCCTGGGCGCGAAGTGGTCAAGGGCGACATCCTGGTCCTTAAAGAAGGTGACCGTGTGCCGGCAGACGCTGTGGTGCTTGAATGCGAAAATCTGTCAGTGGACGAATCTCTGCTGACGGGTGAGGCGCTAGCGGTCAGGAAAAGCGCATTGAATGGCGACTCCGCTATAAAGCGGCCAGGCGGCGACGATCTTCCATTTGTTTACTCCGGAACACTGGTTGTGCAGGGCCAGGGGCTTGCAAGGGTCACGCTGACAGGCCCACATACAGAAATGGGCAAGATAGGCAGGGCGCTTCAAACCATAGAGAATGAAGACATACCGGTAAAAAAAGAAGTCAAGGAAATAGTCCGCAGCTTCTCAATAGGCGGTGCCGTACTCTGCCTGTTCATAACTGTAATCTATGGCTTAAGCCGCAATGACTGGCTGAAGGGCGTCTTGTCAGGGCTTACGCTCGGCATGGCCATATTGCCCGAGGAATTCCCTGTAGTTCTCATAATCTTTCTCACCCTTGGCGCATGGCGGATATCAAAAAAACAGGTGCTGGCCAGACAGTCCGCGGTCATAGAGACGCTCGGCGCGGCCACGGTGCTATGCGTGGACAAAACGGGCACTATCACCATGAACAAGATGAGCCTCAAGGGCGTGATGGCTAACGGAGGATATTTTGAGCTAAAAGAGACCGGCCAAGACAAGCTGCCCGATGCATTTCATGACCTTATGGAATACTCGATACTGGCAAGCCAGAAAGACCCTTTCGATCCGATTGAGATAGAGATAAGGCATAAGGGGGGCGCATTTTTATCAGGCAGTGAACACATACACAATAGCTGGAAGCTTGTGCGGGAATATCCGCTTTCTAAAAAACTGCTCGCTCTGTCCCATGTTTGGGAATCGCCTGATCTTAAAAGCTATATAATAGCCGCCAAGGGGTCGCCAGAGGCCATAGCGGATCTCTGCCACATGGAAACCGGCATCAGGATAACACTCTCAAAAGACATAGAGTCAATGGCCGCAAAGGGCCTGCGTATCCTGGGCGTAGCCAAGGCAGAGTTCAGAAAAACAGAACTGCCGTCGCAGCAGCATGATTTCGATTTTGAGTTTCTGGGTCTCATAGGCTTTACAGACCCCATCCGCCCAACAGTGCCGCATGCCGTAAAAGAGGCCTATGCGGCCGGCATGCGCGTCATCATGATAACCGGCGACTACCCAGGCACGGCCGTCAACATAGCTTCCGGCATAGGCGTTAAAAATCACCACGAATACATAACCGGACCGGAGATGGAGACTATGGGGCGCTCAACTCTGCAGGAACGGATAAAGGCGGTCAATGTCTTCGCCCGCGTGCTTCCCGAACAGAAACTTTCTATAGTTGAGGCGCTAAAGGCAAACGGCGAAATAGTGGCCATGACGGGTGACGGTGTAAACGACGCACCGGCGCTGAAGGCTGCGCACATAGGCATAGCTATGGGAGGACGCGGCACGGACGTTGCCCGCGAGGCCGCATCATTGGTGCTCCTAAACGACGACTTTTCATCAATCATCGAGGCCGTCCGCCTGGGCAGAAGGATATTCGAAAATCTCAAAAAGGCCGTCTCTTACATATTCGCCGTCCACATCCCGATAGCAGGCATATCCATTCTGCCTGTGCTCTTTAATCTGCCCTTGGTCCTGTTGCCGGCGCATATAGCCTTCCTTGAACTCATCATAGACCCAACATGCTCGACGGTCTATGAGGCCAACCCGGAAGAGGATTCCATAATGACAAGGCCGCCCCGCCGCATGGGTGAGCGGCTGCTAAACAAAAAGACATTTATAATAAGCCTGTTCCAGGGGATAAACGTACTGGCCGCGGTATTTGCGGTTTATGTTTACGCCGTCTACATGGGCAAGGACAAGGCCGAGGCCAGGACACTTACATTCGCCACGCTGGTGATCGCAAATTTCATGCTCATGCTCACAAATCTCTCCTGGAAGAAAAATATTTTCGCTATCATGCGCATGAAAAACAAGGCGATGCGGGTGGTGACGGCAGGAACAATGGCCGCCCTCGCCGCAGTGCTCTATATACCGTTCGCCAGGAGCCTGTTTCACTTCTCATCGCTTTATGCAATCGACCTCTCCATAGCCTTGACCGCAGGCCTCCTGAGCCTGTTATGGTTTGAAGGGCTTAAAAAATTTCTGAACTAGCAGGCCGTCTCGAAAAAATCCATCTTGCTATTGTTGCATCCATGCTTAGTCATTGTTCATCGCTATAAAGGCTTTATATTCCAACACGTTAGCCATGAATCTATACAAAAATCTTGCGCTGGAAGCCAACCTTTGATATTCTAAAAAAGAGGAGGCTTTATGCAGAAAAACAGAATCACATTCGCCATTTGGGTCATCGTCATCTTCGCCGCGGCAGGCGGCGCCCTTTCCGCCATATTCAGCGGCTTTATAGATTTGAAGGGTGCGCCGGCGCCTCAAAAGACCTGGACGGCCACACAGCAGGGCGCGGTTGGGACTGAAACAGGAAGAAGCGCATTCAACCAGCCGTCCCTTGAATCCGCGCCGGCTGACATAAAAGATGCGGTCATGCTCGGCTACAATATTATGATGAACACCGCAAAATACGCCGGCGGCTACACCGGCAACAAGCTCACCTGTTCAAATTGCCACTTCAAGGGAGGCATGACAAGCGGAGGGGAAAACGGGGGCCTCTCGCTTACGGGAGTAGGGGCGAGCTATCCGCAATACAAAAAGAGACAGAACTATTCCGTCAATCTCGTCACCAGGACAAACGACTGCTTCCAGCGAAGCATGAACGGCAGGCCCCTGACGGCGGACAGCAAGGAGATGACGGCCATAGTCACCTACTATCAATGGATATCAAAGGGGCTTCCCATATACGGAAATATCCCTTGGCTGGGTCTGAAACACCTGACCAGCAATCATAAGCCTGATGAGAAGAAGGGAAAACAGGTCTTTAAAAACAAATGTGCAGCGTGCCACGGCGAAAACGGCCAGGGGTCTCCGGCTGCACCGCCCGTCTGGGGGAACGGCTCCTTTAATGACGGCGCCGGCATGGCGAAACCGGCCAATCTGGCCGCCTTCGCACATTTCAACATGCCCTTGGGAAACCCCGATCTGCCGGTCAATGACGCCCTTGATGTGGCGGCCTTTGTTGCGGCCCAGCCCAGGCCCCATTTCACCGCAGCCAAATAAGGGGGCCATGATATGGAATTTCCGGTCTTTGAGTTCCCATACCTTGGAACAGGCATGATTATCGCTTTAAACGCCGTCCTGCATGTGATCATCAGCCACGGCCTTGCCATAGGCGCGGTATTTTTTATTGTCGCAAGCGAATATACTGGCTTTAGAAGGGCTTCCAGGGAATGGGACGACTTCGCAAGGGATTTTCTCAAATTTACGGTCATCGTCACCACGGGCGTCGGCGCGGTCACAGGGGTGGGGATATGGTTCATACCAAGCGCGCTTTCGCCGCGCGGCATAGGAACCATGCTCAGGGTCTTCTTCTGGCCCTGGTTTATCGAATGGGCGGTCTTTACCTGCGAGGTGATATTCATTCTTCTCTATTATTTTACCTGGGGCAGATTGCAGGGCGCACAAAAGAAAAGACACATCCTTATCGGCGCGGCATATCTCTCTTTCGCCCTCCTGTCCGCGGCCCTCATCACGGGCATTTTAGGTTTCATGCTGACATCCGACGGCTGGCCGTGGGGAAGGGCCTTCTGGCAGGCCTTTTTAAACCCCAGCTATATCCCGCAGCTATTTTTGAGGATCAGCTCCGGTCTTTCAATAGGGGCGCTGTCATCCCTGGCCTTTCTTCTCTTTACACGAAAAGATGGCGCATTCAGGAAAAATGCGCTTGAATTTTTCGCAAAGGCCGCGATCATCGCCTCCTCGGCAACGATTGCCTTCGCATGGTGGTATTCCACTGTGATCCCCCCGGCGTTTAAGACCCATGCCATATTCTCGGTGCTGACCTCACGCCTTTCTCAGTATCCGCGGATATTCTGGTACGCAAACGGCGCAGGCGCATTTCTGCTCTTCGTAACCGCAATGGTATCGATCAGAGGTCGAGGCGCATTTGCGAAGATACTGATCGTACCTGCGCTTCTTGCGGCCATGACCTTTGTGGCGGAATTCGAGCGGATAAGGGAGTTCATAAGAGGGCCGTATCTCATGCCTGGGTATATGTATGCAAATCAGGTGCTCATAAGCGAGACGCCGCTATTCAAAAAAGAGGGGATGCTCAAAAACGACCCATGGTTCAACCAAACGGTTGACAATCAGGATACAACGGCTCAAGGCGCATATCTCTTTGCGCGCAACTGCGCCACATGCCACACCATAGGCGGAATAAACGACATCGCTGAGAGGGTGAGCGGACGGACGGAAGACGGCATATTTGTTTTGCTCGGCCATACCAGCGATATGGTGCCGTTCATGCCCCCATTTTCAGGCACAAACGCCGAACGGCATATATTGGCCGGTTTTCTCTATGACCTTTCAAAGGGGACGGTAAAATTGCACGATCCATCCCGTCCTGTCCCTTTTACCGCTGAAGACCGGAAAGGAGACGGGCGGCATGGATAGACTATCCGATCTCCTTCTGGCGGCGCCTATCTCTCGGACCCTGCTCAAGGGCC
>JAJYLJ010000165.1 GCA_021787835.1 Deltaproteobacteria bacterium
GGCCTTGCTTCAGCACCTCTCGGGGCAGAGCCTCTTGATCGCACACTTACTGTACGGGTCCGGCTTGCGGCTCATGGAGCTTGCCCGCCTGAGGGTAAAGGATGTTGACTTTGAGTCCGGCCTGATTTTTGTCAGGAGCGGCAAGGGCGACAAGGACAGATCGACTATTCTGCCTAAAGCCGTCAATGACTCATTGCGTGAACATCTCGCCAAGGTAAAAGTTCTGCACGAAAAAGACCTTGCAGCCGGTCATGGGGAGGCCTTTTTGCCCGATGCGCTTGACCGGAAGTATCCTAAGGCTGGAATGGAGTGGGGCTGGCAATACGTATTCCCATCATCCAGGCTTTCGGTCGATCCCAGGAGCGGGAAGATCAGGCGGCATCATATCAGCGACAAGGCGATCCAAATTTCTATTGGAAACGCCGTCAGAAAGGCAGGTATAGCAAAACACGCAACCGTCCATACGCTAAGGCACAGCTTTGCAACGCATCTGCTGATGAATGGCGTAAACATCAGGGAGGTGCAGGAGCTTCTTGGACACAAGAACGTCGAGACCACCATGATCTATACCCATGTAATGCGCGACATGAGAAACGCCCCGGTAAGCCCGCTTGATAAGCTTGTCAAAAAAACACAAAACTGACCAGTAGAAAATAATCTCATAATCAAATATGATGGCAACGAGAAGTTAGAATAAAAGGCAGCAACCTTGACTCCATTTCAGGAAAAAGATGCCAAACAGCCCGGAAAATACGATAATAGACACCGATGCGGCGAGGTTGCATAGGCGCAGGACCTTCATAAGGGAGGTTGTCGGGCTTTTGCTTGGCGCGGCGGCCATTTTCGTCCTGGCCTCTACAATCAGCTATCTTGCAGACGGCCGCGGCCATCATAATTGGATGGGGCCGCTTGGCGCTGCCCTTGCCGGGTTTTTGTTTGATGTGCTCGGCCATGCCGTGTGGCTTACGCCGATTCCTCTGTTTTCCCTTGCCGCCTTCATGTTTTTCGAATCAGGGCGCGGCAGTCTTCTTACGCCTTCATGGCTGCTGCCTGGCTGGACGGTCATTCTGCTCTCTACAAGCGCCCTCCTGTCACTGATCCATTCCCAATCCGGATACGGTCCAGGCGGGATGGCCGGCGCCTACCTATTAGAACTTATTAAAAAACTGGCCGGCACAGGAGGGGGGGCGCTTTTCCTCTTGGTATTCCTTGTCGCCGGGCTGATGGCCGTAATGCCTCTTACGCTTAAAGAGGCCGTTTCTCATATCTCGCGCGTATTCAGAAAAAAACAGACGGCAAAGTGTGATCAAACAAGGCCTTGCTGGGGGAAAAAGAAGGTGGAAAACACCGGGACGAAGGATTCTATAAATACGCCGGTTGAACAGCAGCCGGAGGGATACCCAAGGATTATAGAACCCAAAAAGGGGCAGGCGGAAAACATCATCCCCAAGGCTGTAAAGGAAGAGTCTGCTGAGAAGACAAAAGAATTTCACATCACGCCGGTAAAGGGCGAATTCAAACTCCCGCCGCTTGATCTCTTAAATGAGCCCGATCCTGATCATGTCGAGATAGATAAGACGATCTATTTCAGCAACGCCCGTGTCCTTGAACAGAAACTCCTGGACTTCGGCGTCGCAGGCAAGGTGGTCGAGATATGCCCGGGGCCGGTTGTGACGATGTATGAATACTCTCCGGCGCCAGGCGTAAAGATAAACAAGGTCGCTTCCCTTGCCGATGACCTGGCCCTCGCGCTCAAGACCCAAAGTGTGAGAATCGTCGCCCCGATACCCGGCAAAGCCGTCATCGGGATTGAGCTTGCCAACGCCCACAGGCAGACCGTTTATCTCAAGGAGATACTGGAAAGCGACGTCTTTCAGAAACACAAGGGCTCGCTTCCCCTTTCGCTGGGGCAAGACATAGTCGGCCAGCCGGTTGTGGCGGATCTCGCCAGGATGCCGCACCTCTTGATCGCAGGCGCCACCGGAACAGGCAAGAGTGTTGGGCTTAACGCGATGATCTGCTCACTCCTCTACCGCCATCACCCGGACGATCTCAGGTTCCTCATGGTTGACCCGAAAAGGATAGAGCTCTCGCTCTATGACGGCATACCGCACCTTTTACACCCTGTGGTAAGCGAGCCGAAGGAGGCGACGCGCGCGCTCAGATGGGTCGTGATGGAAATGGAGCGCAGGTATCAGATACTTGAGGAGGCCCAGGCCAGAAACCTCGAGGGTTACAACAAGACGGCTGATGAACCCCTTCCATATCTGGTCGTCATAATAGACGAGCTTGCCGATCTAATGATGATCTCGTCAAAGGAGGTTGAGTCCGCAATCGCGCGTCTGGCCCAGATGGCCAGAGCCGCAGGTATTCACCTGCTAGTCGCTACCCAGAGGCCGTCCGTTGACGTGCTGACCGGCCTCATAAAGGCCAATTTCCCGGCGCGCATATCGTTTAAGGTCTCGTCAAAGGTGGACTCCAGGACCATACTCGATGTAATGGGGGCCGACAGGCTCCTCGGTATGGGGGACATGTTGTTTCTTCCGCCAGGGACGGCCACACTCCAGCGCATACACGGGGCCTACGTCTCGGAAAAAGAGATAGTGAAGATCGTGAATTATCTTAAGGCCGAGGGTGAGCCCAAGTATGATTTTTCGGTTGTGGAGGCCATACCGGGAGAGGATGCCGGAGGCGAAGAGGCAGGAGAGGGCGCCGGATGGAGAGATGAGAGATACGACGAGGCAGTTGAAATTATTAGGCAGACCGGCCAGGCGTCGATCTCCATGCTGCAAAGAAGACTCAGGGTTGGATACAACCGCTCGGCCCGCATGATAGAGCAGATGGAAAAAGACGGCATAGTCGGGCCAACCGACTCAATGGGACGTAGGCAGGTGCTTGTATCGGATTAGGCCCTAAAATTTTATTTCAATAACCTTCCATCGTCTCTTGAATATTCCAGGATAGCAGCCTATTTTTACGTCCATGACCTCTGAACTTATCATCAATACGACACCTTGGGAAACCAGACTTGCCCTGCTTGAAAATGGTTCCGTTGCGGAACTCCATATAGAAAGACAGGCCGAGAAG
>JAJYLJ010000166.1 GCA_021787835.1 Deltaproteobacteria bacterium
GCCTTTCAGGCTATCAAGGATCGTTATGCTTATAAGGGGATGGTCTCCCATTGAGTAAAAGGTCTTCCTGTATGAGGGGAGTTTACCCAGGTCATGCCCCAGGGAGGCTATCAGTACCTTGGGAAGCATCGCGGCGGAGCCCCCGAAGGCCTTTATCATCTCTTCCGCCACATTGAGTGTATGCCGGTAGAGCTTTACCACGGCCAGGACATTATAGGCGGTTTTGTCTATGAGGCACTCGGCCTCGCCTTTTGCGAAAACGACGGACGGGCAATCGCCTTCCCGGTCAAGAAGGCTTAGAATATCCTTGACCACGCCGCCAGCAGGGGTGGCGGCAAAGGTCCTATCTTTCACGTATTTGTCGTAGAAATCCTGTAACTCCGGATGTTCGAAGAAGAGGTTTTCGGCCTCCAGAGGCGGGGGCAGCCCGGTCTGGCTCCTCCACAGGCCGGCAAGCTGCTCCAGGGAAATAACAGTGTTTATGTGCCGCGCCCAGATGGTGGACAGGGCCTCCAGGGCGATCTCCTTCTTGCCGTCGTCCCCCTGTTCCAGCCCGGCGGCCGGAAAGAGCGTCTTCCAAAGCCCGTAGATGGCCACCGCAATCCCGGCGATTAAGGCTATCTCAATCATCCGCTGGCCCCATCGACGCTCCCATCATTCCTTCGTCAGCGCTTATGTTTGGAAGTTTCACGTGCACATATAGGTCTGAAACTTCCGCAGTCTTTCCGACGAAGGCGCCAGAATAGCCCATCATGTAGAATTTCCTTGCGGGCAGGTTGAGCACGTCCTGCGGCTTTATGACCGGCTCTTCCACCTGCCTTACTGTCATGCCGCCCCCGACGCTCAGGATGGGAGCGTATTTTGACTTCTCTCCAAAGTGATCCGCCACGTACTGGGCGGTTTCTGCGTCCGGGACCCGCATAAATAACTTCGTGTTCGTGTTGTCCAGGATCACGTTCCCGTAGTCCTCGCCCAGGGCGGCGTGGAGCTGGCTCACCGACTGGCAGAACCCGTGTACCCACACGCCGGCTCCGCCTGCCTTCGCGAAAAGGTCGTCTATCCCGTAATAAAAGACGTTTTGGGCCTCGTCTATGTAGAGGCAAAGCGGCGGCGTGACCTTTCTGCCGGAGGCGAACACCCGCCCCACAAAGCTCTGGATCATCGAGATGACCACCTTGCCTACGGTGAAGGCAGCCTTCCTGGTGATAAGAGAGCCAAGCTGGACGATCATGATCACCCGCTTGCCCTCTTCGAGCCGTTTTAAAAACCTGTTTTCGTCGGCCTTGCCAATGATCTTCCCGATGTTTCCGGAGGTAAGCTCCATGAGGGCGACGCGGAGGGACGAGGACACCTTTCCGTAATAATCCGGCGGGGAATCGAGGATCTTTTGCATGTCGGAGGAAAGCTGCCTGGCCTCATCGGAGTCTATGGAATCGACTTCGGCTTTGAGCTTTTCGAGTTCCGTGCGGGATATCCGGTTCTTTACGTCGTTTAGATTGAATAGAGGCGGCTTGCCCTCGTTTTTGTCCAGAAGGACGAGCGCCTCGACCACTATCAGGCTTATCTCGTAAGCGACGTTATAGAAAAACTTCTCCTTGCCGACCTCCACCCCGGATACTATGTGCCCCACAAGCTCCTCGGGCATGAAATAATAGCCCAGCGGGTCTATGATGGCGCTGTAGGCGGGGAATATCGGTGTCACGAGCATAAGCTCCTCCTGCCTGCCCTCCTCGAAGGCCGCCTGGACCACTTTGGAGAAAAGCTCTACGTCTCCCTTGGGGTCTATGATGACCACGCTGTAGCTCTTTCTTATGTCCTGCTCGGCCATGTTCTCCATGACGCGGGTCTTGCCCACGCGGGTGGTTCCGAAGCACCAGAGGTGGCCGTTACGGTGGGAATCCGGGACGGCGATCTCGATATTGTGCCGGGGATCGGAAAGGCTCTGGCCCCTGCCGATTATGAGCCGGGGGTCCTTGCTTGTTTTAAACATTGTGGATGATTATCCTTTCCTTCAGTTCGTCGGAAACCGCTTTTATGCACTCCCTGGGGATTCGGCCTTTCGCCTCAACCAGGCTGAAAATCCCGGCCGCCCTTTTTACACATCTGAATTTTATGTCCAGGAGCCTCTCCGTAATCTCTTTTCGTAGGAGTCCTTCCGTAAGGCTCTTCGATATCCGGCTTAAAGAGACTTTCAGGACCGGAACGCGGCCGTTTGAAGAAGGCGTGACGCTCGAAATATAAAAGCTGTAATAGTTGCCGGGCCGGTAACGGCCCCTTTCTTTTGGCATCTGCTGCTCCCTCTCGCATACGCCCACAACTAGCTTGCCAGCCCCGCCGTCAAGCTCTACAAATATGCGGTCCTCGAATACCGCGGCAATATGCCCACAGGTGGTCCCGCCCGCCAAGTAGCGGAGTTTTTCATACCCCTGGGCAACAGCTTCATTATGAAGGGCGAAGATGAAATCGTACTTGACCGCCCGAAGGATGTTCTTTTTGAGCCGTTCCGCGGGAAATATCTCGACACCATTTTCCCTGAAGACGTAGATTTCACAACCCCTCTCGGTCAGCCGGCATTCAACATCGGAGCGGAAGATGTCCGAAAGCGTGCCGGATATGGACCTCTCGATGGCCTCTTTCGCCTCGTCATGGGGAAGGTCGTACTTCTCCGCAATCGCCCGGAGGTCAATGCCGCCTGAAATATCTTTTAAAAACCGCGTATACCTTTCTTGCATATCCCTGTCTTTTCCTTTCATTTGAGGCGTTATAACAGCCCACGGCCTCCCACGTATAGCCGTACCTCTGGATGCATAGGGCCAGTATCCAGGCGCCCGCTTTCACATTTGTGCAGGGGTCTCCAAGGGATTGCCAGACGCCTGCGCCAAACCTCTGAGCCCAGCCGGAGTTGATCTGCATGAGGCCGTAGTCATATGTGCCGTTTTGATTCCAATTGACCGCCTGGGGGGCAAAGCCGGACTCCACATCCGCAATCGACCACAGGAGCCGGGGAGAAACGCCGTACTCCGCCCCGGCCTGCTCGAAGCAGAAGGC
>JAJYLJ010000167.1 GCA_021787835.1 Deltaproteobacteria bacterium
AAAGGGCCTCTAAAAGTTACCCAACCTTTTAGGGGCCCTGATCTCACCAAAAACTGCTAGCTTACTTCTTTTCTTCCTCAAACGCCCCTTCAAGAGTCTTGCCAAATCCCGGCACACCGTACATGACAGTACTTCCGGAAGAGAAGAATTCAAGCTTCCCCTCCCTTACCAGTTCATTGGCTGCATTCTTGACCTCTCTCGGCGAGGCGTCCGGCTCTGCCGCGTAAAGATCCTTTATATACATCTTGGACTTAAACGCAGCCTTTTTTGTAGCATACTCCACAAGCTTCTTTTTTAGTTCTTCCTTATCAACTGCCATGATAATACACTCCTCCTTTTCTAGAGGTTATCGGTATGCACACTCCACTTGAACTGTGCCGTGGTGTGGTATGTGGTGTATGCCAGACGATAATCATCAATGGATTTGTCTGTGAACGGGATGTCGCATTTTTCAAAGAAGCGCTCCCAGCCGATTCTCTCCGCCCACTCGCCCAGACGCTCATATTTATTTGCGTTCGCGGAGTAGACCTCAAGTATGTGTTTTATTGTTTTTGTAACGCTTGGCCAACGCGGTGGTTCGTTGGGGAGGAATGGAATGATCAGCTTCGAGAACTTAGGCGCACTGAGGCGGTTAGATATCTTGCCGCCAACCAGTATTGCAATACCATCGCCTTGATAGTCTGCAAGGGGCATGGCCGGGCACATGGTGTAGCAGTTACCGCAGAACATACAGCGCTCTTCGTTAACGCGTACGGTTTTTTTCTTCTCGCCATCGACTTCCACCGTTGCGGGCTTGATGGCGCCAAGCGGACACGCTGCAACTGCAAGCGGTATCTCGCAGACGCCTGTGACGCGCTCATCTTCAACAAACGGCGGTTTGCGGTGAACACCCAGGATGGCGATGTCAGAGCAGTGAACTGCGCCGCACATATTGAGGCAGCATGCAAGGGCGACCCGCACCTGTGCAGGGAGCTTATGGCTTCCGAAATACTCAAAGAGTTCGTCCATCGTCGCCTTGACAACGCCTGATGCGTCAGTGGCAGGGGTGTGGCAGTGCACCCAACCCTGGGTATGCACGATATTGGTTACAGACGCGCCTGTGCCGCCGATCGGGAATTTGTATGACCCGCCTGGAAACTTACGGCCTTTAAGGTCGTCCTTCAGAGCGCGTAGTTTTTCTTCCGTGGTCACATGGAACTCAATGTTGTTACGGGTGGTCCAGCGGACCGAACCCTCACAATATTTATCGGCTATATCAGCTATCTCTCTGATAAGATCAGTAGTGATAAGACGGGCCGATGCGCAACGGACCGCAAAGCAGATATCTCCAGTCTCGCTTGTATATTTGATTACGCCAGGCTCGACTATCTCATGTATCTTCCATTTACCGTAGTTTTTCTTAATGACCTCGGGCATGAACTGGAGATAGTGTGGCGGTCCAATATCAGTGATGCGGTTCTGCATCGGTTTCTTAGGGTCGTAGAGTTTTCCAGCCAGGTCTTTATCATAGGGCTTGGCGAGAAGTTCACTCAGGTTATATCCAGGTAGATCTTCGTACATATTTCGCCTCCTTCTTTATTATTAAATTAAGCAGCGTGTCTCTTGCGGAATTCTGCGATATCGCGTGTCCATCCACCCTCTACCTCTTCCGCGCTCCAGAAAACATATGGGTTTGAGCGTGGTTCCTTGACCATCTGCGGTATGGCCTTGAGGCCTGTGCGGCGCAGCAACTCCTGTATAGACTGACGCTGAATGAGCTCGCCGGAACGCTCCCTGTTTTTGCCCTCTTCCATCCACCAATCCCATATCTTGCCCACAAAATCCTTGAGTTCGTCATACGGGGCCTCCATCCTGATGAACGGGATGGCCAGCGTGGCAAGCTGGGCGCCTTCGAGGATCGGGGCCTTGGCGCCCAAAAGTATGGTGGCTCCTGTATCAGTGCCTGGGCGAAGCGCCGCCGGCATTACATTTATGCAGTGCATGCACCGTGTGCACTCACGGTTGTCGATCTTGAGCTTATCGCCTTCCATCCGCATGCACCCTGTCGGACACAGGTCTATGACCTCTTTCTGGATATCGAATTTGCCCCAGTCGCGGCCGCTGTGCGCGCCGCCGTTGGGCTTGATCTCTCCGCCTATATAGGCCTTTACAGCCGCCTGGTCAAGGCGGATATCGTCTTTCCATGTCCCTATGATCGCACAGTCAGACCTTGCTATGGCTGCCACACAGTCATTGGCGCAGCCAGATGCCTTGAACTTGTATTTATACGGGAATGCCGGTCTGTGGAGCTCATCCTGGAATGTCTGTGTCAGGTCATAGATGATGGCCTGGGTGTCTATGCATGCATATTCGCAGCGTGCCTTGCCGATACAGTCAGCAGGGGTACGCAGGTTTGAGCCGGACCCGCCGAGGTCGGAACCAAGCTGATGGGTGAGATCATAGAAGATCGGCTCGAGTTGATCTGATTTCGTGCCCAGCAGAACCAAGTCTCCAGTTGAACCATGAAGGTTGGTCATGCCGCTTCCTCTGTAATCCCATATCTCGCAAAGCTTTCTGAGGTATGCTGAGGAATAGAATCTGCTTCCGGGCTGATTGACGCGAACGGTGTGAAAGTGCGCTATGCTCGGGAAGAGACTCGGTGCATCTGAGTAACGTCCTATAACGCCGCCGCCGTAGCCGAACACGCCTACAATACCGCCATGTTTCCAGTGGGTCTCTTTGTGTTTGTAAGACAGCTCGAGCTGCCCCAGGAGATCGAGACACTCTTGCTTGCCCTTCAAGCCTTTTTGCTCAATGTCGTCAACAAAGCTTGGCCATGGACCCTTTTTAAGGTCATCGACCATGGGTGTGTCATGTTTCTTGACATCTGCCATTTAATTCTCCCTCCTTAGATGGAATAATATAAAAAATATTGGCCTGTAAGCCTACACCTTACAGCATAGAACACAAAAAATGAATGACCATTCGGAAATAGTCTTTTGACATAGTATGTTCTTATAAT
>JAJYLJ010000168.1 GCA_021787835.1 Deltaproteobacteria bacterium
TCGGGGCAAAGTGGCTGTTTTGAGCCGCGCCGATGAGACCCTTGCATAACTCCATGATCAGGGCATGGCTGGGCATAGGCGCCCTGCAATGGCGGCTGTGGAAAGGTGTCATTGCTGTCGGCGGACGCGCGCGGGTGCGGTTGATCATGTTTCTGTTGCCTCTGGCCTTGATATATTCGGCGTCCATATCGCAGGCTGCGGAAATAACCTATCAAGATGGTCTGGGCAGGGTTGTAAAGATACCAGTTCCTGTGAAACGGGCCGTAATCCTCGTAGGCCCCGATGATCTGATCCCTGCTTTGAATATCTGGAACAAGGTCGTCGGCGTCAGCACCTATACATATGCCCATGACGATCTGCTCAGGGCCGCAAAGCCGGACTGGAAGGACAATGTCGTACCTGTAGCCAGCGGCATGGCCGATGTGAACATAGAGGCGCTCATCAAACTCAGGCCGGATATCGTTGTCACATGGTCATACTCTCATAAGACGATAAGATTTATGGAGCAAAACGGATTGAGGGTCATAGCGATAAACCCGGAGACCCTCCGTGAATTTTACGGCGTGATAGATCTTTTTGGAAGGCTGTTTGGAAGGGGAAAAGAGGCGGCCAGGACCATTAATGAGATGGAGGGGATATTCAGACTCATTCAGGAAAGGGTGTCCGGAATACCTTCCGACAAGATAAAAAAGGTTCTCTGGGTTCATTATGGAGGAAAACCGACGAGCGTTGCATGTAATG
This sequence comes from Deltaproteobacteria bacterium, assembly GCA_021787835.1. Classification (GTDB taxonomy): domain Bacteria; phylum Desulfobacterota; class Dissulfuribacteria; order Dissulfuribacterales; family Sh68; genus JAJYLJ01. Next base: position 742 of record JAJYLJ010000168.1, read on the forward strand.
GCAGTCTCCTGGCCGTCATGCTCAAGGAGATCCGCGCGCTAAACCCTGCAGCATCTATCATGCCAGGCCGGGGTGGGAGCGCCGATGTGTCCATTGAAAAGATAATCGCTTGGAATCCCGATGTAATTTTCATCTGGGGATATGCGCCATATAAGGCCAGGGACATCCTTGATAACCCCCAGTGGAGATATATAAGGGCGGTAAAGGACGGCAGGGTCTATAAGGCCCCGGAGCGGTCGACATGGTCACCAATACTCGCTCCTCTGTCCCTCTGGACGGCGATGAGGGTATATCCTGAGTATTTTAAAGATGTCGATTTTGAGAAGGTTGTCGATGATTTTTATAAAAAGGTGTTCGGCATCCCATGCAGCAAGGTGAAGGATTTTGAAGACTAGAACACCTATGTATTTGCTTATACTGATTTCTCCCTTTATCTTTGGCTGGGTCGCCCTGCTTGTGGGGGCTTATGGCATATCGCCCTGGATGGTTTTGAAGATCCTACTCGATGGGCTGCTGCACCCTGCAGGAAGTGTTGATATACCTGAAAGGGCGATCGTGCTCGATATAAGGCTTCCAAGGATAATCCTTGCCGGCCTGGTGGGTGCCGCCCTTACCGGTTCAGGGGTGACATTACAGGGGGTCTTCCGCAATCCGCTCGTTGATCCCTATATCCTGGGCATATCCGCCGGCGCCGCCCTTGGTTGCGCCCTGTCAGTGGGGTTTTTCCCCGATATTCCGGTGCAGTTTCTGGCGCTGTTATTGGGAATTGTGGCAGTGTTCTTGACTTATACAATTGCCAGGACGCAGGGCGAAGTCTTAAGGCTTCCGCTTGTGCTTTCAGGGGTCATCGTCTCGGCCTTTTTTACCGCCATGGTTTCCACTGTCAAGATCCTTGTTGATCCCCATAGGCTTCAGGACATCGTTTTCTGGCTCATGGGGAGCTTTTCGCTCGCCGATTGGGGTCTGGTGAGGATAGCGGGCATGGGCATAGCCGCAGGAATTTTGCCTATCTACCTGATGAGGTGGAGGCTCAATGTCATGAGCATGGGCGAGGATGAGGCAAGGGCCTTGGGTGTGAACATAAAAAGGGAGAGGATGATATTCATTGTTGCATCCTCTCTCGCAACAAGCATTGCGGTCTCGGTAAGCGGGATCATAGGCTGGGTGGGTCTGATGGTGCCGCATCTCGTAAGAATGGCGGTTGGGCCCGACCATAAAGGTCTTGTTCCCCTGAGCATGGCAGGCGGGGCGGCGTTCATGATATTCGCCGACACAATCGCCAGGGGTCTGACCGGTTTCGACATCCCCGTGGGGATAATTACAGCGATAACGGGCGCCCCGTTTTTCATCTATCTGATGAAGAGAGGCGGCAAGGACAGCTGGGGGAGGTAGGCCAGGTGTTGGAGGTCAAGGGGCTGTACTTCAGACATAATCATACAGAGTCAGATGTCCTCAAGGGGATTGAATTCAAGGTGAAGAGCGGGCGGATGACTGTTATCCTCGGTCCCAACGGCTCAGGGAAAACGACACTTTTCAAGTGCATGGCAGGGTTATGGAGACCCAGGCAAGGCGCGATATTATTTGAAGGCGCGGATATGACAGGGCTCTCCTTCGAGCAGAAGGCCAAGATAGTCGCCGTCGTGCCGCAGGAGCATGAACCGCCGTTTCCGTATTCTGTAATGGATGCCGTGCTTATGGGAAGGGTGTCGCATGTCTCTATGTTTTCTTCCCCATCGAGACATGACTATCTCAAGGCCGGAGAGGCGATTGAGACCGTCGGCATAACTCATTTAAAAGAAAGGCCCTACACCAAGATAAGCGGTGGCGAGAGACAGCTTGTGCTGATCGCAAGGGCGCTCGCACAGGAGACGCCGATATTGATGCTCGATGAGCCGACATCGCATCTGGACTTCAGAAACCAGGTGCTTGTGCTGACGAAGGTAAGAGACATCGTCAGGCAAAAGGGGTTGACCGTACTTATGACGCTCCATGACCCAAACCGTGCCATGCAATTTTCAGATGACGTAGTGGCGATCAACTGCGGACATATTGTTGCGGAAGGTGCCCCTTATGAGGTGATAAGCGAGGAAAATCTGAGGCAGATATATGGGATAGAGGTGTCTGTAGCCAGTGTGAATGGGACAAGGGTGGTGATGCCCAAAGTTAAAGGGTAGATGGATATGAACCGATCCCCACGTTATCTTGTGCTCTGGCTGACAACGGCCTGCAATCTTGACTGCG
>JAJYLJ010000169.1 GCA_021787835.1 Deltaproteobacteria bacterium
CTGTTCATGTCCTGGAAGATAGTGCAGGAGCGGCGCTGCCACGCCTCAAAAGGCGGATGGATAGGGTTCGGGATAAACGAGATGGTCGACGCGGATGAAGAGGCCGGGTTTATTAAGGCCGATCTCAAAGGGGCGAGGCTCGGCAACTGCTATGATCACGGAAGCTTTCTTCTATTTAAGCTCTGGCCTGAGACCAAGGTCATGATGGATGCGCGGTATTTTCCGTACCGCTCCTGGTTCAAGGAATACATGGAGTTTGAGCAGGGAGTAAATATCAAAAAATTCCTCAAGAAATACCCGTTTGACGCCCTTGAAATGAAATATGCGGCCATAAACAACCTGGCTTGGTTCAACAAAAACAAGGACTGGCGTCTTGCCTTCTATGGAAGGGCGGGGGCGATATATGTCAAAAATTCCTTTGGCTACAGCGGGCCAGTGCAGACAGGAAAAGGTCTTGACGACATAAAATCGTATCCAATGGCCGTGGACGCCCTGAATTTTACATTTCTTATAAAAGACTGGGCCAATTCAGAACGCATTCTAAAGACCATGGAACGGAACTTCACCTGTCCAAATTACAGAAAAACAACGGCTGGATTCAGGTTTTTCATGGAGGGATCCAAGGCATACGCCGATAGAGATTATTTCTCCGCCGTAAAATTCATGGGAAAGGCTGCGGATACGGGGGTCAAAAACCCTGTCAAATATGCCGGCGCGCTGATGATGAGGGCGCTTGAAAACTGGCGCGGCGGAGACTATGTATCCGCCATACACGATGCGGTAAAATCCTACGGTCTTTTCCCGAACATGGCCTCAGCATACAACATAGCCATAATGGGCTGGCAATGGGAGCGGCTCTCCCGGCACCCTGAGACCCGCATGTCTCTCGGGGAAAACGACGAAAAATTCTTGAAGCAATGGCGCATTGTGTTTCAAAAGATCGTGGGGGATGAGTATAAGACTCAGGCTCAGTACCTGTTTTTTATGTACAACGCCAAGGCCGTCCTGAGCGGAAGAGACGGACAGGTCATGTTCATCCGGCCTGAGGAATAGCAACCCCGGGCCAACCCCATGGCGGTTTTTTATTTTCGCCCTAGGGAAACGGATCCTCAATAAAGGCTTTCGGGGGAACCGCCTGACCATCGAGTGCCCTGCCCGGGCGATAAGGTCTATTGGGCAACCATATTGTAATATATAATAATATATGATATATTTGTATATCAAGTCAATACAGGAGATTGCTGATGCTTGCGATTAGATTACCACGAGACATTGAGGAGAGGCTTGATGCGCTTGCGAAGACAACGGGGCGCACAAAGACTTTTTATGCAAGGGAGGCCATTTCGGAATATCTGGACGACCTGGAGGACTATTATCTCGCTGCGCAAACTGTGGAACGTGTCAGCAAGGGGAAAGAAAAGACCATCCCGCTTGAGGAAGTGATGAAGCGATATGGGCTGGCAAATTGAGCTTGCGGGATCGGCTGATTCTACACTTGCCAAACTCGATCCACAAATTGCCCGCCGCATCCTTGCATTTTTATACCAACGCGTTGCCACCCTTGACAATCCGCGTTCAATTGGTGCGGCACTTAAGGGGCCATTGGGGACGTTTTGGAAATATCGTGTTGGTGACCACCGCATTATCTGCGATATCAGGGATAGCCTGTTGACCATCCTTGTCTTACGAATCGGCAATCGCCGCGGGGTCTACCGGTAATAATCTAGCGGTGGATTCTCCAGGCCATAACCATAAATTGTTCAGCCCTGTTACGATATTCCATGTCCGCTCTTGACACCAAAAACATCAAATGTTACTTAAGATAATCCTGACTCATGGGCGGGTAGCTCAGCGGGAGAGCATCGGCCTTACAAGCCGAGGGTCACAGGTTCAATCCCTGTTCCGCCTACCATAAACCCTGGTAAGGTTTAAATTTGGGGTCGTAGTTCAGATGGTTAGAACGCTGGCCTGTCACGCCAGAGGTCGCGGGTTCGAGCCCCGTCGGCCCCGCCAAATAAAACCAACTAAACCAAGATAAGGGGAACCCCCTCCCCAAAGATCATAGTCTTGTGCGAAGGCAAGGCTGCGGCGCGAGACATGAAGCGCGAGGCCGCTCTTGCCGATATTATTAAAAATCCATAAAAAACGGCAAGATAAGCAATAATACCCCGATTATCACAAGCAATATCAAATTATTGATAAAATAGGGAAAGATGCACAAAAGCGCCCCGGACAGCAATATGGAATATCGCTGCTGTTTCTTGCCGTACATGAAATATCCGGCCCCTATGAGGCCAAAAATCATACCAAAAAACAGACCTGCCGCCGACATAAATCAGGCTCCGATCTTGCAGACAATTAATTTATAATATAATACCTTTTTCTTTTTTAATCTTCAGCCATCGGCGGCCCGGCCGGTCTGCCCGGCAAGGCGGCCCGGCCGGGCAACAACATGATGAGCGGGGTGACGCATAGAAACAGTATGCCGAAGGTCATCGACACATCATTATATGCCATCATGCTCGACTGCATGTTTACAGCCCTGTCGGCCAAAGAATAGACGGCATGCCGGAGTGTCTGCTGGCTGAAACCAAGCTGGGCGGCCAGCGCCGAGGATACCGCCCGGCCATACCCGGCAAGGGCTGGGTTGAACAGGTTCACATGATCCGCCAGATACGCCCGGTGGATCTGTTGCCCGCGGTCCAGCAGTGTTGCGGCTATGGCGTAACCGATATTTCCGCCGACCCGTCGCGCAAGCGTATAGATGCTTGCGGCGTCGGTCATGTCAGAACGCGGCAAGGTGGACAGCGAAACAGTGCTCAATGTCACGAACACAAACGGCATGCCCGCCCCCATGAGCAACAGCATGGGGACAAGGTTCCAGAACCCGGCCTCGAGCGACAGGTGCGCCAGGTCGTAATAGGCCCAGAGCATGACCCCGACGCCGGTCAGCACCAGTATCCGCGCGCTGA
>JAJYLJ010000170.1 GCA_021787835.1 Deltaproteobacteria bacterium
CTTAATGTACGAATTCTTAAAAGAAAAACAGAAAATAAACGTGTTTTTCCGGCGGTATCGGGAATGGTGCGAAAAACACCCTGAATCGGGCCGTTTTATGCAGAAAACCGGGTGCGGGGACGGAGTGTAGCTGCCCGATTCATCGGGCGATTTTATTTTTATTTACAACCAGTTGCGCAACAAAACGCTGTCTTTCCGAGCGCAGCGAAGAATCCACCTTTACCCCCTGTAACCCATTGAAAACATTAGAATCATATTTTGCATTTTCGCAAGCTCAGCCTGTCCTGTTCTGATTAATTTATTTTATCGCGACGATTTCAAATTTCCGTTGATTATTTTGCAAAAATAGTATATGTAACTCTGTATGAACATTCATAAAAAACTCTTAGCGTCAATATTTGCCCTCATGCTTTTCCCATCCCTGGCCCTGGCGGATTTTACAGGCAGGTGCATAAAAGTCAAGGACGGCGACACAATAGCCGTGCTTTATAAAAAAGACATCCAGGTAAACATACGCTTAAACGGAATAGATGCGCCGGAGCTGAAACAGCCTTACGGTATCGATGCCAAAAGATATGCAAAATCATTAGTTTACGATAAGAACGTAACCGTGCGCGATACCGGGATGGACAATTACGGGCGGACTATGGCCTGGATTGTGCTCCCGGACGGACGGGACTTCTCGGAGGAAATGCTAAAGGCCGGATATGCCTGGCATTATTCGCAATACGACCATTCCCAGAAGCTTGCAGACCTTGAGCAGGCGGCGCGGGACGCGCAAGTGGGCCTCTGGGCGGACTTCAACCCCACACCGCCCTGGGATTTCCGCCATGAGGAAGAGGCGTTAAAGGACATTAAGCTTCATTACCGCTACCGCAGGCCCCGCGCGGCCAGGAGTAAATCCCGTGAAAATGCCGGGGCTTTCAGTGATCAAATCGGGCCGAAATAGCTTGACAGAACGGGGACGCCTGTGGTAAAAATGCAGGTCTAAACCAATTTTCCCCGGTAGCTCAGTTGGTAGAGCAGGTGGCTGTTAACCACCCTGTCGCTGGTTCGAGTCCGGCCCGGGGAGCCAGAACGAACGAAGGCCGTTTTCGATCCCGGAAACGGCCTTTTCTTTTTGGTAGGCAAGGTTGGCAACTGCAAGAGAATCAAAGGGTTTTCGGTAAGTTGGAATCAGTTTCCCATCCTTCCAAATAGAGTTCGAACACACAAAATCCAGTAAACGGCGTTTTTCGATCATATTCTGCTTTTCATAAAGAAAAACAGCACGTTGCGAAAGTTCGATTAATCGAACTCCCTCATCAATGTAACTCTGATTAGCACTCTGATGGCGTTCCAACTTGTAAATAATAGCCCGCTGTTCTCTACGAAACTCCCCATTCTTCCGGTCGTAGAATTCGCTCGAAATCCTGCCGTCCAATTTATCAAGGTACATCTCGTCAATGCGGTTTTGTATTCGTTCATGCTGGTTCTGTAAAGAGCTTATAGCCTCATCGTGGTATTTCTTCTCTTCAGCATGGCTCTGTTTTAGGGCCGTGATGACCCACTTTAAAACGTCCTCATCTAACTGGATTGCTTTCAATGCTTCGCCGAATTGCCCGGCTATTTCTTCCTCGCGTACATACTTTTCAGGGCATTTCCCCTTGTTACCAGTACAATGATAATATACATATCGGCCCTTCTTAATCTCGGCGGTCATGGCGCAACCGCAGTGGCCGCAGGTTATAAGCCCCTGAAAAGCCCATGAATGGCTACGATATTTGGCCTTGCTGTGGCCTTTTCCCGCCAATACTTCCTGCACGCGATCGAATAATTCTTTATCTACCAAGGGTTCGTGCTTGCCCCTATAATGCTTATCGTTCCAAATAAAGTCACCGAAATATAAAGGATTGGTTAATATTTCATGTATGACGCTTTTTGGTATCTTAGATTTATTTTTTCGGCTGACTAAGCCTTCGGCATATGCCATTTTAGTCAAATCCAGAAGAGAATATTTACCAGTAGCATACCATTCAAATAATTTTCTGACCAGCAGTGCTGTGGTAGGATCAGACTGGATAAACCTTTTACCATCACAGACTGCATTGATATACCCAATAGGCGCGTAGGAAGGATATATGCCTTGTTCCGCTTTTTCAATCATACCCTTCTTTGTTTCTTCTGAGAGATTATCAATATAGTTTTTCGCCATTAAGACTTTAATGCCGTGCATAAATTTTTCAGTCGAGCGAGAATCGTTAGAGAGGATTATATTCTCTTTTACCAAATGGACTTCCAGATCCAAATCGTCCAGACTTACATAATCTTTAAAATTCCGGTATAGCCGGTCCGTCTTCTCGACCAAGATGGTACGACAACGCTCTTCATCCGATTTACGAGCAGCCTGTTTCTTAAGGAAGCCAACCATCTCAGAGAAACCGGCACGCCCTGCTCGCTTTGCAGTCTCTACATCTTTATATTCTTCAACAATTTCATATCCCTTATCTGCGGCATAGACATTCAATAATTTTAACTGTGCAGGGATGGAATATCCTTCTTTTTCTTGTTCCTTTGATGAAACCCGCGCATATATAACAGCTTTTTTATTTTTTGTGATTATTTTTTCCATTTTCTTAATGTAACTCTCCCATTTATCTTAGTCAATTAAAATATTTTATCTTCCGTGACCTCTTCGGGATACTCGCAGCTATCCTCTGAGAACGTCTTGGGACTACAATTAACAGTTTGTTCTTCTGTCAAATCGTCAGATATATTCTCTGCGTTCTGGGGCTTTTTCCCAGCATATTTCTGGAGCAACTGTTTTAGCCTCATCTATACCTCCCATGAATAGTGCCTTTGTCAAGCACTGTTTTCACAAATTGTTTTTAGTGTTTTCATCTTTTGCACAATCCTTGAACATAAACCGTTTATCAGGGAATCAGCCATCCTCCCATTCGGGCTCGC
>JAJYLJ010000171.1 GCA_021787835.1 Deltaproteobacteria bacterium
AACAATAAGATAAGGGTCATTCAGAGAAGGGCATACGGACTAAGAGATGAAGAATACCTTCGCCTAAAAGTCCTTACTTGCATGCTCAAGGAGATATAAATGACCCACACTCTTACGCGAAGACCCTAAAAAAAGAAGACTTCTTTTCAGAATACTCCTGTCTATTTGTTTGATAGTCATTTATATTTTCTAGATGGGATCCACAATGTTTACATTTTACAGCGTCGATTTTTATTTCTTCTTTGCAAAATGGACATTGTTTAATATATTTTTTATTCTGGCCAATTATAATAAGAATCAAAATGGCAACCAAGGGACTCAATATAAGCGCAATTGCAAACCATAGGCCTGCTGATCTATATTTCTTTTTAGCAAATAAGCCAATTAAGAGGCAAAAAACAAGCCAAATGAGGCCATAAAATAAGATTTCCAAGCTTAACTCTGCTCCCTTCGGGTGTCGGAATTATAGCATTTCTTCATTTGTCGTGCAGAGTCCAATCCCTTTCTACCTGACTATAAAGAAAGGTCAATGACTATCTGAGATTCCTGCCAATCTTTTTTAGTCCTCGGTTTTTGCTCATATCAAATTAATTATGTGTGCTCCACTGCCTGTCCATTTTTTTTGGATTCTCACTTAAATGCCCCCTGTGCTCAGATATGGTACCCATTTCTGAATACACATGTCTAATTAAAAATTCTTTATGGATGGCTTTTTTTGGTTATAAGCTATATTTATTGTATTGCAGGAGAAAAGACCGAAAATTTCCATTTATACTCAACATCTCGGAGGATGGAAACAGTATTATATATAGGGCGTAACTTGATATTCTTAAGAGACTCCCTGATTTTCAAAGTTTGGAGGGGTTACAGACACGCACCAAGCCTTTTTGCCTGGTGGGGTTTAATCATCGCTGGAGTGCCTGCCTAAGAGTTACGTCTTGGCAGGTCTGCGTCGAAGCGCCTCTTCTCAACGCTGGGCAGACGAGACCTATATAATAAGGGTAACGCCATGAACATCCGTGAAATAAATGCAAAGGCCATCCTTTCCAAGTCCCAGATCTATAAATATGACCTGAACCCCTATGTCGGCTGACGGCATGCCTGCGTTTATTGCTATGCAAAGTTCATGAAGCGTTTTACTGGCCACAAGGAGCCATGGGGAAAGTTCGTCGATATCAAGATAAATGCCCCGGAGTTTCTGGAATTCGAGATGAAAAAAAAGAAAGTTGGCAGGGTATGGATAAGCGGCGTATGCGACCCGTGTCACCTCAAGCAGGCATTTATTTAAGTTATCATTTACGTAAGGATGCTTAAGATATTATTTTCCATACGCTCCGCGTCGCTCGCAGAAAAACTGAAGCCGCTTCTGGCCGGTCACGAGGTTGAAATCGCCGCCGAAGGCCGAATGGCGGAACTCGTGAGGGGAAAGAACCCTGACCTGGCGCTTATCGAAGAGGGCACTCTGGATTTTTCCATGATAAAACGGGCCGACCCCCGGATAGAGATAATCGTCTTTGGCCCCGGCGAAATAGACGCAGTGAATACCGTGCGTAGGGGGGCCTCGGCTTATTTTCCCGTTTCGCTGGAGAACCCGGAGAAATTCGAGGATACCTTGCGGGGGATGGAAGACTTCTTCGAGGCCAAAAAGGAGACACTTGAACTTGAAAGGCAACTGCTTTCAAAGTATACCTTTTCCGGCATTGTCGGCAAGAACCCGGAGATGCTGAACATCATCTCCCGGATGAAGAGCGTAGCCCCGTATTACAAAGTAATCACGATTATGGGCGAAACAGGCACGGGCAAGGAGGTAACAGCCAGGGCGCTGCATTCGCTGAGCCCTGCGGGCGCCGGGCCGTTTACAATATGCAATTGCGGCGGGCTTGTCGGAGAACTGATCGAATCGGAAATGTTCGGCCATAGAAAAGGCGCCTTTACAGGGGCGGTCAGCGATAAAAAGGGGTTGTTCGAGGCCGCTTCAGGCGGCACTATCCTGCTGGACGAGATGGGCGAGATGCCCTTGCGCTTTCAATCCCACTTCCTGCGCGTGCTCCAGGACGGGGAATACAGGCCTCTTGGCGCACAACGCCTGCGTAAGGCCGATTGCCGAATAATAGCGGCAACCAACAAGGACCTTGCAAAAGGAGTCCGGAAAGGCACCTTCAGGAAGGACCTGTATTACCGTCTTGCGCCAATTGTAATCCAATTGCCTCCCTTGCGGGACAGAATGGATGACATCCCTCTTCTCAGCCGTTTCTTTCTTGATCGGTTCACGGAAAGGACGGGCAAACAGGTTAAAGGCATATCCATCCCGGCGAAGACCGTGCTGATGAACTACTCCTGGCCCGGCAATATCAGGGAACTGCAAAATGTCATCGAGCAAGCCGCAATAATGACCGCCGGCACTTTTATAAACATCACAGAACTGCCTGTGCTGTCCGACGTACAGGATGCAGATACATTGCCGGCGGCGGCCAAAAGCGCCTCTGGGCTATCCGGTGCGCGCACCATGGATGAAGTACTCAAAGATCATATAATCCATGTCCTTGCCCAATGCAAAGGAAACAGGACCCATGCGGCAAAAATTCTTGGCGTAAGCAGACACGCCCTTCTCAGGAAACTGGAAAAATATTCCATAACTGATTGATCCCGACTGCAACTGTCCTAAAAACGCACACTCCCAGTCTAAAAACGCACACTTAGTCAAACACCTTTTTTGATGTATTTTCGGGCATATAGACTTATGCTGTCCCAAAAGCGCACATTTCTATTTCGGGTCGTCTAGTTTTCTTTATAAATTATCCTTATTTTTTAAAGGCTCTTCGTGAAAGCGTGTGGGTAAATTAGTGGTCGTTAGGCGGCGCATTAATGGCTCCAGACAAAGGGAAAAGAGCTTTTAAGGGGACAGGAAAATCCGTATGCTAAACGGATGGGAAAAA
>JAJYLJ010000172.1 GCA_021787835.1 Deltaproteobacteria bacterium
AGGACCATTGCCGTCATGAGTTTGGTTATGGATGCTATGGGGACCACTGTGTTTATGTTTTTTGAATAAACAATCTTGTCCGCCTCGCCGTCATATACCAGGACCGAGTTCGAGGTTGTCCTGAGGCTGCCGCTGGTCGAGCTTTTATGTATTTTATTTTTATAATGGCGCCATTTTTTCTTGCCGCTCCGCTTGAACTTATGTTTTTTGGGCGGTTTTTTCGTGCTCTTTATTGCTTTTTTTGTTTTTTTATGTGCGCTTGATCTATTTTTTATCTTTTTAATCCGTATGGATTTAGTTCTTTTTGTTTTTTTTATCTTTTCTTGCCGCTCTGTCTTTTCTTGATGGATTTCTTTCCCTTCAGAAACCGATGCAAGACAGGTTTCGTGATTCAGAAAGGCTAATGCACAAATAAAAACAATAGCCATGGCCACTGTCTTTATTGTCCCCATGGTCTTCACCTCTTTCATGTCCCAAAAATTTTTTTAAATTTACTTAATCGCCTTGGGCTTTGCAAGCAGAGACGAGTCCTTGCCACAGCGCAAGGCTTGGCAAGGGCGCTTCAAATAATAGCCGATCTTTTTTGGTGGGGTGGTCAAGGGCCAGTCTGAATGCATGAAGCGCTATCGAGCCGTCGGCAAGCGGCGCCGGTGCCCCGTATTTTACATCTCCAAGGATTGGAAGACCCATGCGGGCGCATTGGGACCTCAATTGGTGTGGACGTCCTGTTTCAGGCGTCAGCTCCAGCAAGTATATGTCGTTTTTTTTCTTTATGACCCTCCAGAGGGTGCGGGCTGGCCTTGTCTCTGCCTCTTTGGTGCCCATCGGAAACAGCTCAACGACGTTTTTTGCGCGATTCTTTTTTAACATATGCTCAAAAATGCCGTTTTCATGCGCGGGCGTTCCTTTTGTCAGTGCCAGGTAGGTCTTTTGTATCGCATGCGCCCTCATCTGTTTCGAGAGGCGGGATGCGGCCTTTGAGGTCTTTGCGAAACACACGAGCCCTGACACCGGACGGTCAATCCGGTGGACGACACCGAGAAAGACATTGCCTGGCTTTCCTCTGGTCTTTTTTATATACGCCTTCGCAAGGTCAAGAAGGGAATCGTCCCCGGTGGAATCGGGCACGGCGAGCAGGCCGGCCGGTTTCGAGAGCACGAGCAGGTGGTTGTCTTCATAGATGATCTTTAGTCCGTTTTTTTCTTTCAATTCGTCCATTAAGGCCGTTGCACAACCGGCATTGCAGGGTCTGCCAAAACCCACGCGAGCCCTTATTTTGAGAATCATGTCTGATGCGTCGAGCGCGCACACCCCTTGAAACTACATAATCTTGGTTGATTGACAAGGCCTTTGCCCGGAATTAAATATAAAAACCATGCTTATTGAAGAGATAACCATGCCCGCATTTATTCAGGGCCTTTCAATAACCCGGACGGTTATCGTACCCTTTGGTTCCGTCGAGGAGCATGGAGCCCACCTTCCTCTCGGCACAGATACCATCCATGTATACGAACTTGCAAAAGAGGCGAGCAGGCGGCAGGCTCTTTTTGTGGCCCCGCCCGTCTGGTACGGTCTTTGCCGGAGCACGAGCGAACATCCCGGCACCATCACCATCTCGGGCGCCTCGCTCAAGGCCATGGCCATTGATATAGTGACCTCCCTTTACCGGCGTGGCCTCAGGAATTTCGTGCTCATTTCAGGCCATGCCGGCGGAACGCACATGGCCGCGCTGGTTGACGCCGGAGAAGAGCTCCTTAAGGGCCTTGACGAGGCCAGGATAGCAGTTCTGAGCGTCCTTGACCTGGCGGCCCGCATAGCCGATGGTCTGATCGAAACCAAGGGCGATTCACATGCGGGGGAAGTCGAGACATCGCTTATGCAGCTTATGCGTCCGGAGCAGGTGACGGGTACAAGTCCGGAGGAATATCCAGCGTTCCCGCAAGCCATTCTTGTCAGGAACAAGTTATCTTTTTGGCCAGGCGGGGTCTGGGGAGATCCATCCAAGGCGTCTGTCCAGAAGGGCGGGCTGATCCTTGAAAAGGAAATAGAGGTCCTTTTGGACCTTATAAATAAACTCACATCTCTTGAAGACTAGGGGGAAAAATGAAAAAAAATGCAATAAAGACGGCCGTTATATCTCTTTTTTTAATCGCGATGGTGATGTTTTCAGCGTGCGGCAGTAGTGCAAGCGCCGCCAAGGCCCCGGATTTCACCCTCTTAAATCTCGAAAACAAACCGGTAAGCCTTTCTGACTTCAAAGGCAAGGTGGTGCTCCTTAATTACTTTGCCACATATTGTCCGCCATGCAGGGCTGAAATACCTGATTTTATTGGTCTTCAGACAAAGTATGCCGCAAAGGGATTTACTGTAATAGGCATCTCGGTGGATGACGACTGGCAAAAGGTGCTCCCGTCCTTTACAAAGGCCCTGAAGATCAACTATCCTGTTCTTATCGCCACACCGAAGGTATTGAAGGATTATGGTGATATCTACGCCCTTCCGTCGACATTCATAATAGACAGGCAGGGTGATGTCGTAAAAAATTATGTTGGGATGGTGACGACCGACGAGGTTGAGCCTGTGATTTTAAAGGCCGTCGCAGGGAAATAGCTTATGGCCTGATGGTTATGCCTGGTGGGCCTTCTTGAACAAGGCCCACCACTTCGAATCCGGTAAGTCCTTTTTTCGACAGGCGCCTGAGCAATTTTTCTGTCTTTTCCTCTGATACTGCTATCAAAAGACCGCCTGACGTCTGCGCATCGAAGAGAAGGCCCAAGACCCCTTCCTTTATGCGGCCTTGCGTATGCACCTTTTTTTTGCAGAAATTTTTGTTCGCATAGTCCCCTTCCGGCGCAAAACCTTTCATAAAATAAGAAGCCGCCTCAGGGATATGCGGCACCTTGCCGGCATCTACTGCAATCTGCACGCCGCT